>JAQULN010000266.1 GCA_028718575.1 Candidatus Krumholzibacteriia bacterium
GGCGCCAGGAGCACTCCCCCCAAGGCGATTCGGCGCTCGACGAAGGCCATGGCCTCGTCGATCGTCGACAGGGAATGCGCGGTGCGGAGCACTCCGAACGTCTCGCCGTCGAGTTGGATCGGCAGTGCCACATACAACTGCGTGTGTTTCACGGTAGGGCTGTAGCGGATGGTATGACTCGTCCGACCGTTCAGCGCGTCGGACACCTCCTGGCGCGTGGCATGGTTGTCCATGCGCTCCGGCAGTTCGTGGCTGTCGCCGACCACCGTCCCGTCCGGCCGCACCACGGTGATGCGGATATTGCCGCTGCGCCCGTGCTCGCGGCAGAAGGTGCCGACGGCCGCCGCATCCATGGTTTGCGCCAGCGGTCTGAGCGCGACGAGCAACGATTGCGTGCGGTGGACCAGATCGGCCGTGGTGCGCTCGTAGAAAAAGCCCCGCAACGAGCGCGACGTATAGAGGGTGATCGCCGCGATGGACACGACCACCACGAGCAAGAACGGTAGGTAGATATTCCACAACAGACGCCTGCGGAGCATGTCACTCGCCTAGCTTGTAGCCGACGCCGCGGATCGTCGTGATGTACTGGGCGGCGTCGCCAAGTTTCTTGCGTAGGCTTGCCACCTGGACGTCGATGGAGCGGCCGGTCACGGGGTAATCATCGCCATGCACGGCCTTGACGATCTGGTTGCGGCTAAAGACCCAACCGGGCCGCGACAGCAGGAACTGTAGAATCCGGAATTCGGTGTGGGTCAAGGTCACGGGCTGCCCGTCGACGTGCACTTCGAAACGGCCGGGATGCAGGCGCATCTCCCCATAGGCTACCGCGCCCTCGGCGTCGGGCCGGCTGTCGGCGCTGCGGCGCAGTACCGCCGCCACGCGCGCGAGCAGCACCTTGGGGCTGAATGGCTTGTTGACGTAGTCGTCGGCGCCGGCATTAAATCCGGCGATGATGTCTTCTTCTTCGCCTTTGGCCGTCAGGATGATCACGGGCAAGTGTCGCGTGCGATCGTTCTGTTTGAGGCGGCGGCAAACTTCGAGCCCGTCCAGGCCGGGCAGCATCAGATCCAGAACCACGAGATCGGGGTTGTTCTCATCGACCAGTTCGAGGGCCTCTTCGCCGCGATCGGTGACGTCCACGCGAAACCCCGCGTTGGTCAACGCGTACTCAAGGAGTTCCTGGATGTCCTCTTCGTCTTCGACGACGAGGATCAGCTCGTCGGACATGGTCGTGCTCTTTCGGTCGCCGCGCGCCGCCGGGCGGTTTTCAGCCGCGGACGTGCCATTGTCCTCGCGACCCGCCACGCGCCGGTCGCTTTCGTTGCGAGGCAGTATATGAATGGATTGCAGCGTTTTTGTCAGGTTTTTGTCAACGGATTGTTAATCCTCGCTTTTTTGACGGCTTATCCGGCCGCGGCCGGCATGCCGACTCCCTGGGAACTGGATCGCGAGGCGACGCCCCGCTACGCCGAGACCGTGGCCTGGTGCGAGGCGCTGGCGGCGGCGTCGCCGCAGGTGACGTTCACCTATTTCGGCGACAGTCCGCAGGGCCGCGCGCTGCCCCTCGTAGTCTGGGATCGCGACGGGCTCGCCAACCCGGCGTCCTGCCGCGCCGCCGGCCGGCTCGTTCTGCTCATTGAAGCGTGCATTCACGCCGGGGAGTCCTGCGGCAAGGATGCCGGCATGACGCTCGTGCGCGATCTGGCGGCCGCCGCCGACGGCCCAACGGGGATCACGATCCTGTTCATTCCCATTTTCAACGTCGACGGCCATGAGCGCTTCGGTCCGTACAACCGCATCAACCAGAACGGACCGCGCGAGATGGGTTGGCGCGTGACGGCCCAGAACCTCGACCTGAATCGCGACTTCGTCAAAGCCGACGCGCCCGAGATGCAGGCGTGGCTGAGGCTCTGGAACGCCTGGCAGCCACACTTCTTCATCGACATCCACTCGACCGACGGCGCCGATTTCCAGTACCCGCTGACCTACGGCGTGGAATTGCACGGCAATCTGGATGCCAACCTCACCCAATGGTTGCGCGCCTGTATCGGGACGCTGGAAACCGATCTCGCCGCTGCCGGCTATCCGCTCGCGCCCTATGTCGTATTCCGCGAATGGCACGATCCGCGCAGCGGTTTGCAGACCTGGGTCTCGGGGCCGCGGTTCAGCCAGGGCTACGCCGCGGTGCGCAATCGCCCCGCGTTGCTGGTCGAAGCGCACATGCTCAAGCCCTACCCGGTGCGCGTCGAGGCTACGCGCGCCTTGCTCGATCGAACGCTGGCGTACCTCGCGGCGGAGCAGGACGCGTTGCGCGCGCTGGTCGCGGCCGCCGATCACCGCGCGGCGTCACCGGCGTTCCGGGCCGAGCCGCTGGTGCTTGCCTGGCAGGCCGGCGAAGAGAGCGAGCCGTTCACCTTCCTCGGCGTCGAGTACGCGGAGCGGCGCAGCGAGATCAGCGGCGGCGACTACTTCGTCTACCACGCCGATCGACCGCAGACCTTCGTCGTGCAGCACTACAATCGGCCGGTCGCCTCCGCGAGCGCCCGCTTGCCGGAAGCGTACCTGGTGCCGCCGCAGTGGACGACTGTGCTCGAGCGCCTCGCGCTGCACGGCGTGCGCATCGCGCGACTGCGCGAAGACGCGAAACTCGCGGTGCGGACCTGGCGGTTCGGCAACGTGCGCTGGGAGACGCGGCCCGTCCAGGGGCGCCATCTGGCGTCGTTCGACGCCGAACCGGTGACCGTGACCGCAGTGTTTCCGGCGGGTACGGCGGTGATCGACCTGGCGCAGCCCGCCGCGCGGCTCATCGCGCACGCCCTGGAGCCGGCGGCGCCGGACGCGCTGGTGCGCTGGGGATTCTTCGACGCCGTCATGACCCGGACCGAGTACGTAGAGAGCTACGTCATCGAACAGATCATGCAGGAGATGACAGCCGCCGACCCGGTGCTGCTGGACGAGCTCGCCGAACACAAAGCGTCCGATGCGGCCTTCGCCGGCAATCCCTGGGCGATCCGCTACTGGTTCTACGAGCGTACGCCGTACTACGACCAGCAGGCCTTCCTGTATCCGGTCGGCTGCCTGGACGAGCGGGCGGTCGTGGACAGCCTGCGGGTTAACGAAATATTGACGCAGCCTTAACGGCCGCAGTACATGGCCTGAATATCCTGTCGCCGTTGCTACGGGGGAAGCCCCCGGATGATCAAGGACTCCGTGACGCACGGAAACAGGAGAGGAATCCATGCAAACCATCAATACGACCGGCGCATTGCGCGGCGCCGCGGCGATGCTCACGCTGGCCGCGCTTTCGCTCAATCTCGGCGCGGCCGAGGCCTTCGCCCAGCGCATCGATCTGCTGGGCGCCGGCGCGACGTTTCCGGCACCTCTGGTGACGGCCATGGCCGATCATTACCGCACCGAGACGGCCGGCCGGATCACGGTCAACTACCAGTCCATCGGCTCGGGCGGCGGCATTCGCCAGTTCATCGAACAGACGGTCATGTTCGGCATGACCGAGGCGTTTCTGTCGGATGAGGTCATGGCCGAGATCAAGGCGAAGACCGGCGGCACCGCGTTCAACCTGCCGATCACCCTGGCCGATGTCGTGCCGACGTACAATCTCCCCGGCATCGGCAAAGGCCTGGTGTTGGACGGCGAACTGCTGGTGGACCTCTTCCTGGGCAAGATCGCCCGCTGGAACGACGCCCGGATCGCCAAGCTGAATCCCGGTCTGCGGCTGCCGGGCCTGCCCGTGACCATCGTGCACCGTTCCGACGGTTCCGGCACGACCAACCTCTGGACCAGCTATCTGACGCGCGTATCGACCGAATGGGCCGAGCGTGTGGGCTACGCCACCAGCGTGAACTGGCCTACCGGGGTCGGCGGCAACGGCAACGAGGGCGTGGCCGGCGTGGTCATGAACACACCGGGCGCCCTGGGCTACAACTCGCTCTCCTATGCGCTGTTGAACGATATCAGCTTCGCCTACGTGGTCAACGCCGCAGGCAACGTCATCGAGCCGAGCTTCGCCGCGACGACCGCGGCGGCCAATATCGAGCTGCCCGTCGACACGCGCGTGCTGTTCACCAACACGCCGGCACCGGACGGCTACCCGGCGGCCGGATTCGCCTGGATGCTGGTCTACGAGCACCTCGACAAGAACAGGGCCATCGCCAACCGCCAGCAGGCCGAGGAGCTGGCCCGCTTCCTCGTCTGGACGATCACCCGGGGTCAGGACCTGTCCGAAAGTCTGGGCTACGCCCGCCTGCCCCAGGCGGCGGTCGACCGCAACTTCGCGATGATTGGGCAGATCAAATGGAACAACGAAAAGCTGGGCGAGAGGATCCTGCAGGAAGTGCTGAAGCGGTAATCATCCAGGCGACGATGATCCTGGTTGACCAGTCGGCGACCAGGCCGAACGATCAGGCCCGGCGACCGCGAGCAGCGGGGCGCCGGGCCTGGTGCGTCGATGGCTGCGCGCGCCGCGCGGCGCCGAGCGCCGCTCATCGGCAGCTTATCCAACCCTAATGCTATCTTAACATTTTCCAAACAATAGCCGCCTACACTGTTCGCGAACAGAAACCGCGAGGCGCGCCGCAAACCGCGCTCGGCCGCGGACGCCGAACTCGGCGCGCTGAAGTCACCGACAAGGGTCCGGATCTTGCCAGCTACACCGGCTTCTATGCCCGCCGCCAATCCCGCCATCTCGGCGGCCGTCCGGCGCACGCCGCCGCTGATCTACCGCTGGCTGGGCGATCGCGTCTTCCTGGCCGGCGTCGTGCTTTTCGGCCTGTGCGTGATGGCGCTGGCGATCTCGCTCGCCCTG
>JAQULN010000267.1 GCA_028718575.1 Candidatus Krumholzibacteriia bacterium
GTGCATGGTCGTGTAACCCAGCAGCCACTCCGAGCGGTTGCCCGTGCCCAGCACCAGCGCCCGCCGTGTCTGCGAGGCGTCGAACAATACGATCATGCGCACGCGCGCCATGATGTTGCCGCGGCGCACCGCGTCGGCGTCGGGCCGGGCCTGCAGAAACGCAGCCACCATGGGCGTGATGGGCACAATTTCCGGAGCCAGACCCAGTTGGTCCGCCACCACCTGGGCGTCCCGCAAGCTCGCCGGATCGCTGTCGGCATGGGGCAAGCAGAACGAGTGCACGCGCTCGGCGCCCAACGCACGCACCGCCAGCGCGGCCGCCACCGCCGAATCGATACCGCCGGAAAGCCCCACGACGACGCCGGCGCGGCCGGTTCGCGCGATCGTCTCCCCGATGAATGCAACGCAGCGGTCGACGACCGCGGCGGAGTCGAGCGCCCAGTTCGGGCGCGCCAACGCGCTGTCGTGGTACATGGCGCGGCTCTCCTCCAAGAAGATTCCTGTTCGCCGCCAAGATACGCCCCGCCGGCCGAAAAGTCCCGGTCAATCGCCGGCTCAAGTGCGGCGCCACGCCTCGGGCAGAAACAGCACCAGGACCGTGTAGAGCTCCAAGCGTCCGACCACCATGAAGAACATCAGCAGCCACTTCTCCCAGCCCAGGAAATGTGCGTAGTTCTCGACGGGGCCGACGCTGCCCAGGCCGGGACCGATGTTCCCGAGCGTCGCCGCGGTGGCGCCGACCGCTGAGAGCAGGTCGTGTCCGCTGAGCGTCAACACGACGATGCCGGCGATATAGATCAGCATGAACAGGAGCAGGAAACCGAGCACGTTGGTGGCCAGCTGCGCCGGCACTGCGCGCCCGTTGAACCAGAGCGTAGTGACCGCCCGCGGGTGCAGGAGCTTCTGCAGCTCAGATTTGGCGGCCTTGAACAGGATCAACAGGCGCACCACCTTGATCCCGCCGCCCGTCGAGCCCGCGCAGCCGCCCACCGCCATCAAGACCAGCAGAACCGCGTGCGCCACCGGCGGCCAGAGCAGGTAGTCGGCCGTCACGAAACCCGTGGTCGTCATGATGGAGACGGTCTGGAACAGCCCGTGACGGGCGGCCTGCTCCAGCGTGGGATAAACCTGCTGGAGTACAAGCGGCAGGCTGATCAAGACGAACGCGATCGCGATCACGGAGAGATAGAAACGGAATTCGTCGTCGCGCTTATAGGCGCGCAACTTCCCGCGCAGGGCCAGGTAATGCAGCGTGAAGTTGGTGCCGGCCAGGAACATGAACACGATGATGATCCAATGGATCGCCGGGTTCGCATACGCGCCCACGCTCGCGTTGCGGGTGGAGAAGCCGCCGGTGGCCATGGTGGCGAACGCGTGGCAGATCGCGTCGAACAGCGACATGCCCGCCAGGCGCAACGCCGCCGCCTCCAGCACGGTCAATAGTACGTACACGCCCCACAACAGCTTGGCGGTCTGGCTGATGCGCGGCGTGAGGCGTTCGTGCAGCGGACCCGGCACCTCCGCGCGAAACAGCTGCATACCGCCGACACCGAGCAAGGGCAGGATCGCCAGCGCGAGCAGCACGATGCCCATGCCGCCGAACCAGTGCGTCAGACTGCGCCAGAACAGAAGGCCGTGGCTGCGGCTCTCGATATCCGCCAGGATCGACGCCCCGGTTGTCGTAAAACCGCTGATCGATTCGAAGACCGCGTCGGTGAAACACGGAATCTGGCCCGAGAACCAGGCCGGCAGCCCGCCCAACAAGCCGACCGTCAACCAGCCCAGCGTCACCACCGCGAAGCCCTCGCGCACGTGGATCTCGCGCGCGCTGGAGCCCAACCGCCACAGCAGCCCTCCGAGCGCGGCGCCGATCGCCGCCGTCGCGAGGAACGACCACCCGTCGCCGTCGCGGTAGAGCGCCGAGACCAGCGCCGGCGCCAAGAGACCGATGCTCGTCACGCCCAACAAGAATCCCAGGACTCGGATGACGGCGCGCTTGTTCACTTGCGCTCGCGCTCCGCGGTGAAAAAGCGCTCCACTTCCGGCAGCACAGCCGGCAGGGTGAAGACCAGAACCTCGTCGCCCGGTTTGAGAACCGTGCGCCCGCCCGGTGTCTCCACGCCGTTGCGCTTGATCACGGCGCCGATCACCGCGCCGCGCGGGAATCCCAGCTTGGCCAGCGGGACGCCGACGGCAGGGTGGTCCTTGGCGACGCGGTACTGGAGTATCTCCGCATTGGAGAATCCGAGCTGCTCGGCCGAAACGATGGCGCCGCGCTTGACGAAACGGGCGATCGCCACGGCGGTTGCTTTGCGCGGCGAGATCGCGGCGTCGATACCGAGCTGCGGAAGCAGCTCGACGTAGTCCGCGCGATTGACGAGGCAGACCGTGCGCCGGACGCCGTGACGCTTCGCGAGCAGGCAGCAGAGAATATTGATTTCCTCGTCTGCGCCGACCGCCACGTAACCGTCCATCTCGCCGACACCCTCATCGAGCAAGGGCGCGAAATCGACCGGGTCGCAGTTGAGCACGAGCACGTGGTGCAATTGTTCGCTCGCCTGGCGGCAGCGCTCGGGATCCGGATCCACAAGCTTGACCTTGACCCGCGCGGCCACCAGGTCGCGGGCCAGCTCGACGCCCATCGTGGTCGCGCCGGCGATCATCACCCGTTGCAGGGATTCGCGCTGCGCGTAAAGGGAGAAAAGCGACCGATCCACGAGCCGGCGTGTCCCCGTAAAATATACCGTGTCGCCCGCGGCCAGGACCGTATCGCCATGGGGGATAACGGTCTGCCCTGCCCGATCGAGCGCCGTGACGAGCGCGATCGCCCCGCCGGATTCCGTGTTCAGATCCCGCAGACTCTTGCCCACGACTTCGCTGTCCGGTTCCACGGTCGCCGCCACCACCAGCACACGCCCGCCGGCGAACAGATACGCCTCCCGCGCGCCGGCGCGGAACAGGATCTCGCGGATCCGGTGGGCCGCTTCGTGGTCGGGGTTGATCGCCAGATCGATCTCGGGAAACACTGTTTGTCCGCCGAGGTAGTAGTCTTCGTCCCGCACGCGGGCGGTGGTGACCTTGGCCCCGAGCTTGCGGGCTGTCA
Organism: Candidatus Krumholzibacteriia bacterium; assembly: GCA_028718575.1. Lineage (GTDB taxonomy): Bacteria > Krumholzibacteriota > Krumholzibacteriia > LZORAL124-64-63 > LZORAL124-64-63 > Glo-17. The sequence continues at coordinate 3,104 of JAQULN010000267.1, forward strand.
GGCAGGCGATGATGTTGACCTCGTCGCGATTGGTCACCGCCGCGAACAGATCGCAGTCGCTCATCCCGATCTCCGACAGCGCCGCGGGGCTGGCGCCGTTGGCCCCGACGAAGCGGCAGTCCAGCACTTCTTGCGCCTGCTGCAGCACGCCGGCGTCCTGCTCGACCAGCACGACGTCGTTGTCCGTCGCGCTCAGATTACGCGCCAGATCGAGCCCCACCGCGCCGCCGCCGATGATCACGATCTTCACGCCGCATCTCCCCGGTACGAGTTCAGCGCCGCCGAGACCGCGGGAATGTCCGTAGCGCCAACGCCCAGATTCGGAATCAGACGGACGCGGCCCCGGCCGAAGCTGAGCGCCAGGATCCGGTGTGCAGCCAGATGGGCGAGCAGACCGGCGGCCGAGCCCGGCGGCGCGACATCCACCACGACGATGTTCGTCTCGACCGGATGGTTGACCGCCAGGAGCGGGTTGGCGAGTTCGCCGGCCAGGCGCCGGGCGTGGGCATGGTCGTCGGCCAGACGCCGCAGATGATGCGCCACGCCGTGCAGGCAAGCCGCGGCCAACAAGCCCGATTGCCGCATGCCGCCGCCCAGACGCTTGCGCAGGCGCCGGGCGCGGTCGATCGTCTCGCGATCGCCCGCCAGGCAAGATCCGACCGGCGCGCCCAAACCCTTGCTGAAACAGACGGAAACCGTGTCGGCGGGAGCGCACAGCTCGGCCAACGGCGTGCCCGTGGCCACGTGCGCGTTCCATAGTCGCGCGCCGTCCAGGTGCAGGCGCAAGCCGCGGGCCCGCGCGCCGGCGCCGATCTCGACGACCTGGGTTTGCGGTAGGATCCGGCCGCCCGCCCTGTTGTGCGTGTTCTCCAGGCAGACCAGGCCGGGTTCGGGAAAATGCACGTCCGCCGGCGGCAGCGCCGCCTCGATCTGGCGCCATGTCAGCGCGCCGCCGTCCCCCGCGAGCAACAAGGTGGTCAATCCCCACAGCGCACCCGGCGCGCCGGCTTCGTAGTGATAGATGTGCGCATCGGCCTCGAGAATCACCTGTTGTCCCGGGCGCGTCTGAGCGCCGAGGGCAAGCTGGTTGGCCATCGTGCCGCTGGGCACAAACAGGGCGTCCGCCTTGCCGAGCACGGCGGCGATTGCGGCTTGCAGGCGCAAGACGGTCGGATCGTCGCCCAAAACGTCGTCGCCCAACTCGGCGGCGACCATGGCCTCGTACATGGCCGGGGTCGGTTTGGTCACCGTATCGCTGCGTAAGTCGATCACGGCCATGCACCTTTGTTGCCGACGGCGCCGCCGCCGGCCGCCGCGTCGCCGGTGGACGTTGTGGTTATGGGCGCGATACCGGCCGACATGAAGAAGCCGGCGCGCCGGCAAGGGTCCGGCCGATCGCTCTGCGTCGGAGTCCGTCTGGCTGACAGGTCCGCAGGATCAGGGCGGCCGGGCTCAGTCGCCCGCCACCTTGTCCTTGAGCATCTTCGACACCTTGAAGATCGGCACTCGGCGCGACGGAACCGGCACGGCATCCCCGGTGCGCGGATTACGCGCCATACGCTGTTTGCGCTCCTTGACCTTGAACGTTCCGAAACCGCGGATCTCGAGATGTTCCCCTTGCACCAGGAGGTCGCCGATCTTTTTCAGGAACAGATCCACTGTTTCGCCGACTTCCTTCTTCGTAAGCCCGGTCCGCTGGGCA
>JAQULN010000268.1 GCA_028718575.1 Candidatus Krumholzibacteriia bacterium
TCCTCGACGCCTTCCAGGACGCCCCGGGGCCGGAGGTGAAGAAGTATGTCTGCGCCCCCTGCTCGAACTGCAAGGGCCAGATCCGCGACCTCCTGGACCACTACGACGCGTGGGCGCGGATCAGGCTGCACTACGGCGGCCTGGTCGAACTCGTCGCCAACGCGCTAGCGGGGGTGCCTGCGGGGTTTCTAGACTGGGACGACATCGAAGCGATGAAATGACCACACCGGTGGTGTTCGTCCCGGTTGCTCTCGGTGTGCAGATGACGGCGCGGTCCGCAGGGATCGCGCCATTCACTTCGCCGACCAACCAGCCAAACGCCGGGCCAAAGAGCTACGAGCTAGGAGATACCTCGTAGGCCCAGTCGCGCTGGGCCTGGTGCTCTGACGCAGCCAGGATCTCCATGGTCGCCGATTGCGCCGCAGCAGTGTGCTGGAGCGTTTCGGTGAGCTTCTCCGAGGCAGACTGGATGTGCTCGGCCAGGTCCTCGAACCCAGCTACGATCTGCTCCGCGTACGGCCCGAGGCGTTGCGCCTCGTGCCGCGACCGCTCGGCCAGTTCTTTGACCTCACGCGCCACCACGGCGAAGCCGTCGCCGACATCGCCGGCATGCACGGCCTCGATCGACGCGTTCAGGCTCAGCAGGTTCGTTTGGAACGAGATGCTGGTGATCGCCTCGACGATCGGCGCGAACTTGTGCGTGACATCGCCCATAGCGTGGGTCTTGTCGACGAGCGAACTGAAATGGATCTGCTGCGTCTGGACCCGTTCGAGGATGTCCGTCAATGCCGTGCGGATCGTTTCGACCAGTTCGTGATTGCGTCCTCGCTGTTCCTCGATGACGAGCTGCTGGTAATGATGGCAGTTCGTCGGGCGGTTTAGACCGTTGTGGATCGCGATCGCCATCTGGTCGCAGGAGCCATAACCGCAGGCGCAGCAATCGAGGATGTCGCGCCGATCTCGTTTTTTCAGTGCCCGGAAGATCTGCTCGTGCTCCGACGCCGAGGGCTGGCGCAGGCGCACCGTTGCGCTGCGGTCGACATAACGACGGTCGTAGAGTCCGGGGCGCCAGTATTTTCGCAAGGAACTCTCGAGCGCGCGGAAATTGCCGCGGCGGCCCATCTTGAATCGCCGATGGCGATGCTGCATCTGGCGGTTGCGAGCTTCGATCAGCGTCTCGACCTCGTCGGGATTCTTGCCCTGGTTGGGCGTTCCCGGGCCGCCGTTGCAGCCCAGGTCGCAGTTCAGGCAATCAATGATCAGCGGCGCCTTGCCGGCGCGAATCATCGCCGGCAGCGACTTCAGGTAGTCATAGACGACGTGCGGACCTTCGATCTTGCGGATCGAATCGCGCAGCTCCGGATTCCAGCGCTCGGCTGTTCGCTGCAGACCGCCCGGCGTTGAGAAGAGGACCGCGCGTTCGGCCGGCGGGTTATCGTAGTCGACCGCCGGTTCGCCGAGGAGATTGACCCCCATGTGCTGCAGTCGGTCGACGAGGGCGCGGTAGGTCACATTGTAGTCACCGAAACCGGTTGCTTCGTACTCGCGCTTTTTCGCCAGACACGGACTGAGCACGGCGAAGCGGCAGTCCGCGTATTGCGGGTAGAACTCCCGCACCATCTTCATGGTGTGTACCATGGGACTGTCCGCCGGCGCCAAGTACGGCAACAGGTCGGGCTGGTAGAGTTCAATGAACGTGACGAGCGCCGGACACGGCTGGGCGATGACGCAGGCTGGTGAATTCGCCTTGACGTGCTCAAGGTAGCTGATCACGGTCAACTCGGCGCCGTAGCTCACATCGAAAATGGCGCGCATGCCGCGGCGCCGGAGCCAGCCGTTGAGATTGAGGTAGCGGTCGGGAAACGATGCCGCGACGCCCGGCGCGGCGATTCCCACCATCGGTACGCCGGCTTGCAGGTCGCGCAGGAACGCGTCGGTGTCGTCGATCGGCAATCGGGCACCGTGGCTGCAGGCTTTCAGGCACGCGCCGCAGCCGATGCAGCGGTCGTGATCGACCGCGACATGGTCGCCGGACGCGTCGTTGCAGAGTTTAACTGGGCAGGCGGCGATGCAGGCGTGGCAGTTGACACACTTTGTATCGTCGACGGTGATGACCGGAGACAAGCGGCGTGTGGATATCGGGCGACTCATGACACGCTCCCGGACCAAGTGGCTGCCCCCTCCGCGCAGTTGGTCGGCGCATGCTGCGGGTACTTGATAAAAATTTAGCAATCTTGAGAATCGTCCCTAATAAGATAATTGCATTACACTTAGCGATCGGGTCGGCATTATCGCGCCGTTCAAGTCAAAACTTTTTTTTCAATTGGATTTCTATATCATTGCAGATGGAGCGGGCAACGGGTCTCGAACCCGCGACCCTCAGCTTGGGAATCGCTGGAAGGGGTTTTTGCAGGTTTTGTATCACGTTGCCTTGTGCTATATTCAATAAGCAGTTAGGCCAGTTCCTTCTTGTACCACGTTAGCACGTTTTTCCCGGTTTTAGCTTGATTATGTTGAACAGATGTTGAACCATGAGGGAGCGGCGACCGTCAGAGGGTCGCCCAACCCGAGCCGAAAGGAACCGAAAACATGGGCGCAACATCGGACCGAACCGTTCCCTGGACCCTCGAAGGGGTCAAGGCGTTAAGCGTCCCGCCTGGAAAGCGCCGCGCCGCCTTCCACCATCCTACCATGCCGGCGCTGGTCGTCGATGTCACGGCCGCAGGCTCGCGAACGTATTACCTATCGCTCCGCGTGCACGGCCGACCGGAAAAGATTCGCCTTGGACGCGCCGCGACATCAAGCAAGGGCCCAGGGCTGACACCAAAAGCCGCCTATGACCTAGCGATTGAAAAGCTCAGCGACATCGGCCAGGGCAACAACCCGGCGGGCGACCGCCGCCGCAAACGCAACTCGCCGACCCTGGGCGCATACTTCGAACTGTTCAAGAAACATCGCATGCAGGACACGCTGGCCGCGCAATCGCGCAAGCTCTATCAAGGACTGTGGACTCATTATCTCGCCCCGGCGTTTGCCGATGTTCCCATGCCCGACATCACGCGTAAGGACGTGATCCGGTTCCACCGAGACACGCGAAACAAAGCGCTTGCCAGGCTCAAGAAGATCGGCCGCGAAGGCGACGGCACTCGGACCGCAAACTTGGCCGTCAACTTGCTGCGGGCCGTCCTGAATGATGCGATCTATACCGAAGCGATCAACGGTCCGAACCCGGTCCTTGGGCTCAAGAAGTACAGCGAGAAAAAACGGGACCGCCTGCTATCGCCGGATGAACTCGCGCGGTTCTGGGCGTCGCTCGAACAAGACGCCATCGAGCGCCAGGATCTAACCTGGCATGACCTGTTCAAGATATTGCTACTGACCGGCGCGCGGCGGGGAAACGTGCTCACGATGCGCTGGCAAGACGTGGACCTTGCCGCCGGCCGCTGGACGATCCCGGCCGACCAGACCAAGAGTCGCAAGCCGTATTGCGTCGCCATCCCGCCGGGCGCCGCGACCATCCTACAGCGCCGCCTGGAAGCCGCTGGCGGGAACCCTTGGGTGTTCCCGTCGGCCGCTACAGGCGAGCCGCTACAGTCCGTCAAGCGACCTTGGCGGCGCATACTAGAACTTGCCGGGATTGGGGACTTCAAGGTCCACGACTTGCGCCACAATTGCGCGAGCCTGCTTGCTCGAAGCGGCGCCGGGCTCAGCGTGATCGGCCGGCAACTCGGGCATGCGAACCCGCAAACGACCAGCCGGTACGTGCACCTTGTTGTAGATGATGTTCAAGAGGCGATGCGGCGGGCTACGGCCGGCTTGATCGACGGCGGCGAATAGCACAGCTCAAGTGCGGGGATCGTTTCGACCAGCACGACCGCGACCCTCGCCGATGGACGGACGCCAACAAGGAACCGTCGCAAGGTGTCCGGCTTGAGCCAAGGCGATCGCCGGGCTATCGCCTCAGCCGTCAACCGCTCGGATAACATCCAGCGCAAACAGGCTAACCTGACCCGTTCGACTTCCGCTGGTGAGATTTTCGTTTTCACCATTGTTAGCCCGCCGATGTTGAACCAATGTTGAACCCTGGAAGCTCGGTCCTGTAACCGACGTTACGCCAATAGGTTGCGGTTGTGATCCTAAGCTCATGTAGCTTAGGGTCGCCGTTGCCGACCTGGAACCGGAAACTTGTGTTGGAAGTCGCCTATCAATTCCGGCCTCAGTTCTGCGACACTTGCGACAGATAAACGGTGTTTTCCGGTTAATTTTCCTATGTCGTTCTCACGAGGCGTTAACCCGATTTTACTGTTTAAGTGTCGCAAGTGTCGCAATCGCCACGTATGCGCAATCCTTGCCAACCGCGCACAGTCCTGCTATCGGCCCTGCAGAAACCACGTTCTTGCAGCGCTAAGCCGAGAGCCCGCTTAGACATCGGCCGTTCGCCGCCGGTTTCGCACCATGCTTTATACGCGCCGAAGATCGCCGCCGCCGTGATGGTCGCCGTCGGGTCGGGCTCTGTCGTCTCGTCCAGGAACTCCCCGAACGCGTCCTGCTCGCTCCTGTAGGTGCTGGTCGCTGCCGTGACCGATGCCGGCGGGGTCAGGCCGAACTTGAGCCACAGGGCGGCGCCGCGAACGGCCCAAGCCAAGATGCCGGGAAGCTCCTCGCGGAGCTTGTCGCGCAGCCCGGGGTCCGCCGGCAGACCGCCGTTGCCGAAACGCTGCTCGAAGGGGATCAGCCGGATGCGCCGCCAGATTGCATGA
>JAQULN010000269.1 GCA_028718575.1 Candidatus Krumholzibacteriia bacterium
GGCGGGTTCCTGGCGATCTCGCTCGACGGCCGCGTCAAGAGCGCGCCGCGCATCAACAGCCGCATCCCCGGCGGCTCCGGCGTCATCGAGGGGACCTTCACGACCGCGCAGGCCGCCGACCTCGCGCTGTTGTTGCGCGCCGGCGCCCTACCGGCCGACATCACGATCGCCGAGGAGCGCACCGTCGGGCCGAGCCTCGGCTCCGACTCCATCCGGCAAGGCGTCCGCGCGGCCCTCTACGGTTCGCTGCTGGTCATCCTGTTCATGCTCGTCTACTACGGTTGGTCGGGCGTGATCTCGAACATCGCCCTGGTCAGCAACATCATTATTCTCATGGCCGTGCTGGCGCAATTCGGGCTGGTGCTGACCCTGCCGGGCATCGCCGGCATCATTCTGACCGTCGGCATGGCCGTCGATGCCAACGTGCTGATCAACGAGCGCATCCGCGAGGAGCTGCGGCGCGCGAAAACCGTGCGCGCTGCCGTGCAGGCCGGCTACCAGAACTCGACGCGGACCATCGTCGACGCCAACATCACCACCCTGATCGTGGGCCTGGTGCTCTGGAACTTCGGCACGGGCCCTATTCTAGGCTTTGCGGTGACGCTCTGCATCGGCATCGTGACGAGCATGTTCACCGCGCTGGTCCTGACCCGCGTGATCATGGAGTACATCTCGCGCAACAAGGGCCACCAGAAGGTTAGCGTCTGAACGACGAAGTGACGAAAGGCTGACATCGATCATGGAGTTCTTTCGCGATCCCAAGATCAACTTCGTGGGGGCCATGAAACCGGTCTTCACGATCTCGATCCTGCTCGTCATCGTGACGATCCTGTCCCTGGTGTTGCACCGCGGCCCGCGTTTGAGCATCGATTTTACCGGCGGCACGATCGTGCAGGTGCGCATCGCCCCGGTGCCCGATATCGCCCAGTTGCGGGCCGCTGTCGAGAACGCGGGCTTCGTCGGCGCGCAAGTCCAGGAGTTCGGCGCCGAGGATGAGTTCTTGATCAACTTCCCGCAGATGCAGACCGATCTGCTGGAAGCGGCGCAGGTGATGATGCAGCGGCTGCGCGAGAACCTGCCGGACTATCAGATCGAACTGCGGCGCGAGGAATCGGTGGGGCCGAAGGTCGGCGGCGAGCTGCGCACTGCGGCGGCCAACGCCATCGCGCTCGCGTTGTTGCTGATCGTCGTCTACATCTGGTTCCGCTTCGTGTTCCGCTATGGCATCGCCGCCATCATCGCGTTGATCCACGACGTGACCTTGACGCTCGGTATCTTCTCGCTGCTCGACCTCGAGATATCGCTCTCGGTGATCGCGGCCTTCCTGACGATCATCGGGTACTCCCTGAACGATACGATCGTGATTTTTGATCGTATCCGGGAGAACATGAAGCTGCGCCGCAAGGAGAGCTACAGCGACGTCATCAACCGGTCCATCAACGAATGCCTCAGCCGCACGTTTCTTACCTCGCTGACCACGTTCTGCGTGGCGCTTACGCTTTATCTCGTGGGCGGACCGGTGATCCACGACTTCGCGTTCGCGTTGAGCTTCGGCGTCGTCATCGGCACCTACTCGTCGATGTTCATCGCAAGCCCGGTGCTGGTGTTCTGGTACGAGCATTTTATCGCGGAGAAGAAGCGCGCCGGCGCGAGCATGTAATCCGCGGGTTGCCCCTCGGCAGCCAGTCGGCGATCCGCGGACCGAGACCGGCCCGCCGCACACCGGTCTTGGCGCGAGCCTCCAGCCGGTGCTACACTGCCCGGCAGCGTATTTCGAAACGCCGGGTTCGATCCCTGCGCTCCCGGTTCGCTTCGAACCGCGTCCACCCCAGCCCGGAGGCTAGTTATGACCGCCGCCGAGAAGCTGCGCGCCCTACGCGAGCTGATGCAGCAAGAGAAGATCGCCGCCTACTACGTACCCAGCGCCGATCCCCACATGAGCGAATACCTGCCCGAGTGCTGGAAGCGGCGGGCCTGGCTGAGCGGCTTCGACGGCTCGGCGGGCGAGCTGCTCATCGGTCTGAAGCAGGCAGGACTGTGGACCGACGGCCGCTACTTCTTCCAGGCGTCGCTGCAATTGCCCGGCAGCGGCATCGACCTGATGAAACTGGGCCAACCGGAAACGCCGAGCCTGACCGCTTGGCTGCTCGCGCAACTCAAACCGGGCGAGGCGGTGGGCGTCGACCCGGCCGTTCTCTCGGTGGCGCAGGCCGACCGCTTCGAGCGGGAGTTGTCGCCCCACGGAATCAAGGTCAGGCCGATCACGCGCAACCTCGTCGACCGGCTCTGGACCGACCAGCCGGCGCCCTCGCTGGCGCCCGTGACAGTGCACGCGACGCGGTACGCCGGCGAGACGATCACCAGCAAGCTCAAGCGCGTGCGCGCTGAGTTGGCAGCTCAGCAGTGTACAGCGCATGTCGTAGCCGCCCTGGATGCGGTGGCCTGGCTGCTGAACATTCGCAGTGGTGACATCCTTTTTACGCCCGTGGCGATAGCCTATGTGGTCCTGACCGACCGCGATTGCACGCTCTACATCGACGCGCGCAAGGTCACCGGCGCGGTCCTCGAGCACTTCGGCCGGCAGGTTACGGTCAAGGACTACCGGGAGGTGGGTCCGGATCTCAAGGCGTTGGGCAAGACCAAACCGCGCGTCTGGCTCGACCCCGCCGCGACCAATCGCTGGGTGCAGAATCAGCTCAAGGGCGCCGCTTTCCACCTGGCGCCGTCGCCGATCACGGCCCTGAAGGCTGTCAAGAATACTGCCCAGATCAAAGGCATTGCCGCCGCCCACGTGCGCGACGGCGCGGCCATGGTCAAATTCCTGCACTGGCTGGGCGAGGCCGTGTCGCGAGGCGGGGTGACCGAGATTTCGGCGGCGGAACGGCTGCGCGACTTCCGCGCCGAGGACAAGCTGTTTCAAGACCTCAGCTTCGATACGATCAGCGGCTATGCCGGCAACGGCTCGATCATCCACTACCGCGCCACGCCCGAGTCCAATGCAGCGCTCAAACCGCGCGGCGTCTACCTCATCGACAGCGGCGGGCAGTATCCCGACGGCACGACCGACATCACGCGCACTGTCGCCCTCGGTCCGACGACCCGCCGGCTGCGGGAGTGTTTCACGCGCGTGCTGATGGGCACCATCGACTGCACCATGACGCCGTTTCCCGAGGGGGCGACCGGCCGCCGGATCGAGATGTTCGCGCGGCGTAATCTCTGGCTGGCGGGCCTGGATTACAACCACGGCACCGGCCACGGGGTGGGGCAATACCTCGGCGTGCACGAGGGCCCGCACTCGCTCAAAGACCTCGACACGCCGCCGGTTCGCGAGGGCAATCTGTTTTCGATCGAACCTGGGTGCTACGAGGACGGCCAGTTCGGGATCCGCTGTGAGAATCTGGCCTTCGTTGTCCGCGACGACCAACTGAGCACGCCGCAGCGGGCCTGGCTGCGCTTCGCGACGGTCACCCTCTGCCCGTTCGATCGCGCGCTGATCCTGCCCGAGCTGATGACGGACGCTCAGCGCCGCTGGCTGAACGACTATCACCACAAGGTCTACCGCGAGCTGAGCCCTCACCTGGGTCAAGCACAGAAGAGCTGGCTGCGCGCCGCGACGGCGAAGATCTGAGGCGCACCGGGTCAAGGAGCACGGCGGTTGGCGGCTATCCCTCACCTCGGCGAGATCATGGCGCTCTCGGCGGCCATGATCTTCGCCTGGACGTCGATCTTTTTCACGACGGCCGGCAAGCGCCTGGGCGTGACCACGCTCAATTTGATGCGCCTGCTCGGCGCGGTGGTCCTGCTGGGCGTCACGCACTGGCTGGTGGCCGGCAGGTGCTGGCCTGAGGCGCCGCTCGCGAGCATCCTCTGGATCGGTGCCAGCGGCATCGTCGGCCTCGCGATCGGCGACTCGGCGCTGTTCCGCGCGTTTACCATGATCGGCCCCCGCCGCGGCATGCTGTCCATGGCGACCGCGCCGGTCTTTACCGTGGTCGTGGCCTGGCTGGTGTTGGACGAAGCCCTCGGCGCGATGTCCCTGCTCGGCATCGCGGTGGTGATGGGCGGCGTCATGCTGGCGGTCCTGGGCAAGGACCCCGGCGGGGGCGAGTTCGCCAATCCGCAGCGAACATTGCTCTTGCGCGGCTACCTGCTGGCCGTGGTCGCCGCGGCGGGCCAGGGTCTCGGCTCGGCTTTCGTGAAGATCGGCATGGCCGGCGGCACGGCCGAGGTCGATCCGCTGGCCGCGACGTTCGTACGCATGGCGTTCGCGTTCGCAGCTTATTGGCTGGTTGTACTACCGCAACACGGCCTGCGTCCCTTGCTGCGCCCCCTGCGGGATCGCCGCGGTACGCTGAGCCTGGCGCTGGCGACCGTCCTCGGCCCCTACGTCTCGGTGTACCTGTCGATCGTGGCGATCCGCCATACCGAGACCGGCGTCGCGCAGGTGCTGCTCGGCGCCGTCCCGGTGTTCGTCCTGCTGCCGGCTTGGCTGGTCTACCGTGATCGTCCCAATGCGGCGGCCCTGCTCGGCGTGGTGGTGGCGGTGACCGGCGGCGCCATCCTGTTTTTGCGGTGACCTGTTCGTCGTTCAGCGCCGTTCGGCCACCGCAGCCTGATCGATCGACACGGGCCACAAACATCAATCGTCGAGATCCCGGCCGGCGCAAACGCGAAGCAGCTGCTCGAGGTTGATCCGCACGGCCTCGATATCGGCGTCGGTGTGACGCTGTCCGCGGCTCTCGTCG
>JAQULN010000270.1 GCA_028718575.1 Candidatus Krumholzibacteriia bacterium
CCGCCGCCCCATGCTCGTCGCCGCGGCCATCTACCGGCCGGCCGCCATCGATCAGCTCGAGACACTGGCCCGGCAGGTCGGCGTGCCCGTGCACACCGATCGCGACCGGCGCAACGCGGCGCAGATCGTCAAACTCGGCCAGCGCCGGGCCCGCGACAACAACTGCGATGTGTTGATCGTCGACACCGCCGGCCGCCTGCATATCGACGAAACGCTCCTGCAAGAGCTCAACGATATCGACAAGACCGTGCCCATGGACGAGAAACTGCTCGTCCTGGACGCCATGACCGGCCAGGAAGCGGTCACCATTGCCAGCGAGTTCGCAGCGAAGGTGGGCTACCACGGCGTCGTGCTGACCAAGCTCGACGGTGACGCGCGCGGCGGCGCCGCGCTGTCGGTCAAGGAGATCACCGGTATTCCGGTCAAACTCGTGGGCGTCGGCGAGAAGCTCGACGACCTCGAAGTCTTCCACCCCGAGCGCATGGCCAGCCGGATCCTCGGCATGGGCGACGTGCTGACCTTGATCGAGCAGGCCGAGAGCCGCCTGGATCTGGACGAGGCCCAGCACCTGGCCGACCGATTCGCGCAAGGCGAGTTCACCCTCGAGGATTTCCAGCGTCAGATCAAACAGGTCAAGCGCATGGGGTCGTTCAAGGGCATGCTCAAGCTGCTGCCCGGTCTGGGCGGCGGCGCGCTCGACAACGTGGACGTCGACGACCAGCAATTCGTGCGTGTGGAGGCGATCATCAACTCGATGACGCCGAAGGAACGCCGCCAGCCGGATCTGATCAACGGCTCACGGCGCAAACGGATCGCCCGCGGCAGCGGAACGAACGTCTCGCAAGTCAACAAGCTGCTCAAACAATACCGGGACATGCGCCGCATGATGAAACAGATCAATGCGGCCGGGGGCCTGCAGGAATTCGGCCACCGCGTCCTGGGGGGCGGTCACTAGGGCTCCGCGGAGCCCACAAGCACGCGGCGCGCATGGGGCGCGTTGCGATACCACCCGAATGGGAGGTTGATACGTTGGCAACGACAATCCGTCTGACCCGCATGGGCAAGAAGAAGCGCCCGTTCTACCGGCTCGTCGCCCTGGACAGCCGCAAACGCCGCGACGGCGCCTACCTCGCGAACCTCGGCTACTACAATCCGTTCGTCGAACCGCACGCGGTGCAGTTGCACACCGAGGAGATCATCTCCTGGTTGCAGAAGGGCGCCGTGGTGAGCGAGACCGCTCGCGCGCTGCTCAAGCAGGAGGGTGTTCTCTACCACTACAGTCTATTGCAGGCCGGCCTGCCCGCGACGGAGATCGCCGCGCGTATGGAAGCCTGGCGGCCGCAGCAGACTGCGCGTCGCGATCGGGACAAGGAGGCGTTGACAACGCACCGCCGCCAGATCGAGGAAGCAGAGACGAAGCGGCGGCAGGATGCGGCCAAGGCAGCCGCCGATGCCGCGGCCCAGACCGAGGCCGGCGCGTCCGCCACGCCGGCCGAGAGCGAGTAAGCGCATGGACGGCCGCGAAATGACGCCGGCGCAGGCGCGCGCCTTGGACCTGTTGGCCTACCTGACGGTCAACCTGGTCGACCATCCCGACGCGGTGCGCATCGACCTGGTGAGCGACCAGGATCGCGAGGTTTTCCGCCTTCGGCTGCATCCGGACGATCAGGGCCCGTTCATCGGCAAGAACGGCCAGACCGCGCGCGCGGTGCGCAGTCTGCTGATGGCGATCAACGCCCGCTACGGCCAGCGGTTCGCGCTGGACATCGTGGAAGACTGAGCCGTGGCGGTCGCCGAACCGACCAACGGCTTCGTGCCGGTTGCGGACGTGGTCAAGGCCGTCGGGCTGCGCGGTGAGGTCAAACTCTACCCGCTGCTCGATTTCCATGCGCCGCTTCTGGACAGCCCGTTTTTGATCTGGCAGGACGGAACCGCCGCCGTGCTGGATCGCGCGCGTCCGGCCGGTACCTCGGTGGCCGTCAAGCTGGCGGGTTGCGACGACCGCGACGCGGCCGAGGCGCTGGTGGGCCGGCAGCTTGGGTTCCGGCGCGGGGATTATCTGAACGACGCATTCCCGCGACCGCAGGCCGGCTTGCCGTTCCGCTTTCTGGGCCGGCCGGTGCAGCAGGTGGACGGCGTCGTCCTGGGCCCGGTGATCGAAGTCCGGCGCTATGTGGAGCAAGTATTGTTGGTGGTCGAGTACGCAGGCCGCGAAGTGCTGATACCGGCCGTTTGGCCGATCCTGCAAACGGACGCGGGGATCGACGGACCGCTCGTGATCGACCCGCCGGAAGGATTGCTGGATGCTTGAGATCAAGGTGCTGACGCTCTTTCCGGAGATGGTGCAGGCGATGCTCGCCAGCAGCATCCTGGGGCGCGCAGCCGCACAGGGCCAGGTCCGTTACGCCGTGACCGACATCCGGGATTTCGCGGTGGACAAGCACCGCACCGTCGACGATACGCCGTACGGCGGCGGCGCGGGCATGATCTTGATGGCGCCGTGCGTGGTCGACGCGGTCGAAGCAGTGCGCACATCGCCGTCGGCGCCGGTGTTGTTGACGTCGCCACAAGGCGAGCGTCTGGACGAGGCCCTGGTTCTGGAACTGTTGGCGGACGCCCAGCGGGCCGGCGAGTTGATCCTGGTCTGCGGGCACTACAAGGGCGTGGACGAACGCGCCTGCGAGATCCTCGCCATGCGCGAGATCTCGATCGGCGACTACGTGCTCTCCGGCGGCGAATTGCCGGCGCTGGTGATCGTCGACGCGCTGGTCCGCCGCATCGAAGGCGTGCTCAACGACGCCGCCTCGGCCGCGAGCGACAGTTTCACGGTCGACCGCGACGGCGGGCTGGATTGCCCGTGGTATACGAAACCCCCGGTCTACCGGGACTTGACCGTGCCCGAGGTGTTGCTGAGCGGGCACCACGGCAAGATCGAGACCTGGCGGCGCGAGCAAGCGCGCCGCCGGACTTGCGAGCGCCGGCCCGACTTGCTGCGGGAGCCCGGCCATGAGAATGCGCGCCGGCGCTGACCCGGCTGGATGTAAACGCCGCCCTGCGCGCGGCTGACCGAACCCGGGCCGACGCGCCGGGTGCCTTGAAGGGAAGCAATGATGAGCGACGTGATCCACCGCAACGTGATCGACAGTCTGCGCTACGAGAATCTGCGCCAGGATCTGCCCGAGTTCGCGATCGGCGACACCATCCGCGTCGCGGTGCGAATCCGCGAGGGCGGCAAGGAGCGCTTGCAGAATTTCGAGGGTGCGGTCATCGCGATGCAGGGAACGGGACAGGAAAAGTCCCTGACGGTGCGCAAACTCTCGAGCGGCGTTGCCGTCGAACGCGTGTTCCCGCTGGAGTCGCCCAATCTGGCGGCCATCCACGTGGTCAAACGTGGCCGCGTGCGCCGGGCCAAACTCTATTACCTGCGCGACAAGAGCGGCCGCCAGGCCAGGATCCGCGAGGCCCGGCGCAAGTAGCGTCGTGGCCGGACGTCAGGCACAACTGCTGGCCTGGGACTGGCAGTGTTCCGACGGCGGCGCACGCCTGCTTGCGGGCGTCGACGAAGCCGGGCGCGGTTCTTGGGCGGGACCGGTCGTGGCGGCGGCGGTCATGCTGCCGGCCGGCTGGTGTCCCGACGGGCTGGACGACTCCAAACGCGTCAAGCCAGCGGTGCGCGACGATCTCTATCGCGCGCTGCGCGGCCGCGCGCTGGCCTGGGCGGCCTGCGCCGTCGGACCCCGGGTCATCGAAGGTCGCAACATTCTGGCGGCGACCATGCTGGCCATGGCGCGCGCCGTCATGCGGCTGAGACCGGCGCCGGAGCTGGTGCTGGTCGACGGGCTGCAGATCCCGAACTTGCCCTGCGCGGCGCAAGCCCTGATCAAAGGCGACGCGACGAGCGCGGCCGTGGCGGCCGCCTCGATCATCGCGAAGGTGCTGCGCGATCGGGTGATGCTTGCCTGGGACCGGCGCTATCCGGGCTACGGCTTCGCCGCCCACAAGGGGTACGGGTCGGCGCAACACCGCGAGGCGCTCGCCCGACTCGGTCCCTGTCCGCTGCACCGGCAAACCTATCGACCGGTGGCGGCCTGCCGGCAGATCGAACTCGGGAACGAGTTCTGCTAATTCGGCGGCAGCGGCGCGACGCGCTTGTGGACGCCTCCGACCACCGCCTCCCAGGAATCAGACGTCCCGTGAACGCAGCCGGTACCGGTCGCTTTGGCGAGGATCTGGCCTGTCTTTTCTATCAGCACTGCGGTTATCGCTGTCTGGCGCGACGGTGGCGCCGCGGCGGCGGCGAGATCGATCTGGTGATGGCGCGGCCCGGCTGGCTCGTTTTCGTCGAGGTCAAGGCGCGGGGGCCCGGCAGCGCGGCGAACGCCGCCGAGGCGGTGACCGGCAGCCAACTGCGGCGATTGCGCGCGCTCGCGGCGCGGTGGTGCAGCGAGCGCGGCAGCGGCGGCGCCCAGTTGCGGCTGGACGTGGTGACGGTCGACATCGCCGGCCTGGGCCGCGGCCTCACGCTCCGCTGCTACCGCGGCGCCGGTTAGCAGCCCGGACGATTCACGGAGGTCCGCCGCGAAAGCGATGGCAAGGTGCGGCCGCGTCCGGTATGATGGCGGCCCCTTGCCGCATGAGACCGCGAGCCGGATCGCAGGAGGCGCCCGGCGTATGAACTACTGGCGAATGTTGGCCCAAGCGCGCGCTGACCTGGCCGCCGCGCGTTTTC
>JAQULN010000271.1 GCA_028718575.1 Candidatus Krumholzibacteriia bacterium
GCCGTCGTTGTAGTACGTCACGCAGATGCGGCCGCGGCCGTGCGCATCGCGCTCGATGGCAACCGGAGAGCCGAAATGGGTTTCGGCGCGGGCGCACAGCGCGCGAATTTCGGGCGTGACGCCTTCGCCGGCGGCCCCGGCGCCCGACCGAGCACCGGCGCGCGGCCGGCGCGCGCGTTGCCGCGCCGCAGCGGCGCCTTGCGCACGGCGTTCAACCTCGCGGACCGAGAGGCCGCGACTGCGGCACAGGCGGGCCAGTCGCAGCCGTTCTTGGCCCGCCGGCACCGCCAGCAGCGCCTTGGCATGGCCGCGCGAGAGCGTTGCATCTTCGACGAGCTGGCGGATTTCCTCTTCCAACGTCAGCAGACGCAAACTGTTGGCGATCGAACTGCGGTTCTTGCCCAGCATCTCCGCCAGTTCTTCCTGAGTGGCGCCGTAGGCATCGAGCAGCCCTTGGTAAGCGCTCGCTTCTTCGATGGGACCGAGGTTCTCGCGCTGGATGTTCTCGAGCAACGCGACGCGCATTGCTTCCGTCTCTTCGAAGGAACACGTCAATGCCGGCACGGTCGGCATCCCGGCCAGCCGCGCCGCCCGGACCCGTCGCTCACCGGCAATGACCATGTACCGGGGCCGCAGTCCGCCGTCGACCGCCGCTTTGCGCGCCTCGTCCGTCCGCAAGGCGCGCACCAGCACGGGCTGGAGCATTCCCACATCCTTCAGAGACGCCGCCAACTCTTCTAACTTTTCTTCTGGAAAGTGTTTACGTGGTTGGCGCGGATTGTAGATCAGGTCGTCGACCGGGATGTCGCGGACTTCCCGCCCGGCGACCGGCCCGAGGGCGAGGTCCGCATCCTGGATCAAGGCCGACAATCCCTTGCCGAGTACGCGGTTTCTGGCCATATCGTCAGCCCTCCTGCCGCAGCACCGCGCCGCTTCCCGCCGCGAGAACCTCTTGCGCAAGAGCCAAATAGCTCTGTGAACCCAGGCAATCCACGTCGTACAGGAGGATCGGCAGACCGAACGACGGCGCTTCGCTGAGCCGGACATTGCGCGGAATGCGGGTTTCGTAGACCACGTCCCCGAAGAAATCGATTGCTTCATCCGCGACCTGGTTCGACAGTCGTAATCGCTTGTCAAACATGGTCAAAAGTACGCCTTCAATCTGGAGGCCACGATTCAGGCTGCGCTGAACGAGTTGTACTGTACTCAGAAGTTGGCTCAATCCCTCGAGCGCGTAATACTCGCACTGGATGGGGATCAGGACGGAATCGGCGGCGGTCAGCGCATTCAGGGTCAACAGGCCCAGGCTCGGCGGAGTGTCGATCAAGATGTAATCGTAGCGGTTCCGGTGCTCGGCCAGCGCCCGTTTCAAAAAGGTCTCTCGCCGGTTCTGGTTCACCAGCTCGACTTCGGCGCCTGCCAGGCGGCGGTCAGACGGCATGATGTCTAGATACGGGATCTGGTTGTTTTGGACACAGGCCGCCAGCGATGATTGTCCGAGCAGGAATTCGTAGGAAGTACCATCGCGAGCTTCCGCCCCGAATCCGCTCGTGGCATTGCCTTGCGGATCGAGATCGATGATCAGCACGTGTTTCTCCGCCACCGCCAAACTGGCCGAGAGATTGACCGCCGTGGTCGTCTTGCCCACGCCGCCCTTTTGGTTGGAGATCGAGATGATCCTACCCATTCTGGTGTGCCCGTCGCTGATGGAGAGGATTCTCCGATATGAGAACCCCGATGACATGCTGGAGGCCAATCTAGCGACGCCGGCTCGGCGGTGTCCAGCCAAGAGATCACAAGATGTGGACAAAACACGGCCAAATCACTGTTTAGCAAATCATCTCGGGCGGGGGCGCCGCGAGCCATGGCTTTCCCGCAACACTGGCGAGCCAATCCGTTGATCGGAATGTTCCACGTGGAACATTTTCGGCGCGACAGCCCCGAGAGAACCACTGGCCGGTCCCTGAAGGCCGGATTGGTGCGGCGCGGCTCGAATCAATGTCGCTCAATGCCGCCATCGCCTCCGGCCGTCGTCAACGCGGATCATTCATCAACGAGCCAGGTTGGCTCTGATAACGGACCAGGTCAAGCCTCAGACGCCCGGAATCGGCATAGTCTCGATCGATCATTCGGTATGGGCTGACCGTGTCATCCGCCAACGTGCGTTGGTCAGAGCGATCTTCAAGTTCCGACCCGGTGCCCGTCGACAAGAACCTAACGATGACCACAACGGCGGGCTCTTCCCCTGGTCGTTCCGGCGACGTCAGGGCTTTGAGAATCTCCCCGTCGCTCAGTTTCAGCGCTTTCAGCGAAAAGAAAACCGACTGTGATGTCGTCCACGGATCGGGCAGGGTCCGTGCGCCCCAGCGCTCTTGTACGACCGTGACGCGCTGCAAAGCCATCTGCCGTGTCGTTCGCTGCAGAAACCAGGCCCGCTTGCCCCGCGGTTCCACCAGGAACACGGCCCCCCGGTGTCCGTCATGCTCGCGAGCGGCAGCCCAGACAAGACCGGGAAGTCCCGCTCCGGAACCGAGATCGACGTACTGCCCCTCCAGGAACCAGGGAGCGTTTCCATAGCGTGCACGCATCAGCCGCCATGCCAGCTCACACTCCTCGAGCAAGGCATCGAGACGGGTTTCGGTGTCAACCCTGGAGACCAGATTGATCTTACGATTCCACTTCAGGATCTCACGCCGGAGTGTCTCCATGCGATCTTCGACCGCCGGCGTCGGCTGCTCGTTCACGGCCGGTTCCCCTTTCCCGGGGCGGGTGTTCTTGTATTCCTGCTTCCGCCAGCCGCCGGCGGACCATGACCGTCAAAATCGCCAGGTCCCCGGCGCGCACTCCATCGATTCGTCCAGCTTGCCCCACGGTTGCCGGCTGCATGCGACCGAGCTTTTCCCGGGACTCGTAGCTGAGCGCCCGCAGGACGCTGTAGTCGAAATCGTTCGGTATTGCCAATTGGTCGAGATCGGCCTGAGCGTCGACAAAACGGCGTTGTCTATCAATGTATCCACTATATTTTATAGTATTTACACACTCTTCGACCAGGCCCGACAGCATGAGGGGCGTCCCGTGGACATCTAGCGTAACTAATGCCTCGGCAAACAGTTGTGTCATCAGTTCACCCACGCCGCTCGTCAAATCGTTCAGCTCGGCGATCGCCGTCTGAGGCCGCCGCAACAGGTCGGCGACAGAGCACGGCCCGCCGCCTGCGGGATCGGCGACCTGGGTCCGATCCAAGAAATCCAGCATCCGCCGGCGGGCTTGCATCCGTCGCCGCAGGACGGCCATCTGTTCGGCCGGCAAGAGCCCGACCGCCGCCGCCGGTTCCGTCAGCCTGGTCTCCGCATTATCACAGCGTAGTTGGAGTCGATGCTCAGCTCGCGAGGTAAACATCCGGTAGGGCTCGGTGATCTCTTTGGTCGCGAGGTCGTCGATGAGCACGCCAATGTACGCCTCGTGGCGCGCGGGAATCCACGCGTCCCGACCGTCCAGCGACCGGACGGCATTGCTCCCCGCCACGAGGCCCTGCGCCGCGGCTTCTTCATAACCCGACGTGCCCAGAATTTGCCCCGCCAGATAGAGACCGGGCACGGTCTTGCACTCCAACGACGCCAGAACCTGCCATGATGGCACGCTGTCATATTCGACCGCATAGCCATATCTGATCAGCATGGCTCGCTCCAGCCCGCGTATACTGTGCACAACGGCCTCTTGTATGTCGGCAGGGAGGCTTGTCGAGATGCCGTTGACATATATCTCGGGCGTCGAGAGCCCCTCTGGCTCCAAAAATACGAGATGCCGTTCTTTTTCGGCGAATCGGACGACTTTATCCTCGATCGATGGGCAGTAGCGCGTTCCTCGTCCGCTAATCGCCCCACAATAGAGCGGTGATCGCGCCAGATTCTCACGGATCAATTCGTGGGTTCGCTCGGTCGTGTATGCCAGCCAGCATCGGTGATTCGGCGGGGAAAAATCTCGAGTGCGAAAAGAGAAGGGGCGTGCGTCTGGATCCGCCGGTTGGGCTTCCAGAACGCTATAGTCGATGGAATCGGCGTGCAGCCGGGGCGGCGTACCGGTCTTGAGTCGGCGTAGCGCGAGCCCCAGGCGCCGTAGCTCGTCGCTTATCCCCTCGCTGCTTGCCGCACCCTCTCGCCCCCCGGCAGTTTGTCGCTCGCCGACGTGCATCAGCCCACGCAGGAACGTGCCCGAACAAAGGATCACCCGCTGGCCCCGGACCTCGCGGCCGTTCTGCAGCCCGACCCCGTTGATCCCGTGCCCCGGCTCCGCCAGTAGGGTCTTTGCGTCGCCTTCGATCAGGTCGAGTGCATCTTGCGCCAAGACTCGCTCGGCCATGTACGTCTGGTAACGGTGCTTATCGGCCTGCGCTCGCGGCGCTTGCACCGCCGGGCCTTTGCGCCGATTCAGAATACGGAACTGGATTCCCGTCGCATCGATCGCCAGGCCCATCTCGCCGCCGAGTACGTCGAGTTCGCGCACCAGGTGGCCCTTGCCGAGTCCACCGATGGCGGGATTGCACGGCATGCGCCCGATCTCAGACCGATGATGGGTGACCAGCGCCGTTCGACACCCCAGCCGCGACGCCGCCAACGCCGCTTCGATCCCCGCGTGTCCGGCGCCGATCACGATGATGTCGTAGCTGCGTCCGTCGTCGCCCATCGCTCGTCGATTCCTTATCCCGGATCATTCATGAAGGATCGCCG
>JAQULN010000272.1 GCA_028718575.1 Candidatus Krumholzibacteriia bacterium
CCCTCGCCGCGGACGTTGAGTGCGAACTGGATTTCGCGAACGCGCTGGGCATCAGCCAGCAGACGCGCGCGGGATTTTCGGGTTTCGAGATCGTCGTCACCGTCGACGCTGATTGGACCGTTGTGGAAAAGGAAGCATTCCTGCAGGAGATCGCGTCCAGATGCCCAATGTGCGATAATCTCGCCAATCCTACGCCGATCGCGTACGAGATTGGGGAGTAGAACCGCAGTTGGCGTAGATCCGCGCCGCATCGGTTGCGCCGCGGTCGACGATGTTCACATCTGATTCTCCAAGATACTGTATTTTAAGCTTTTATGGCGGCGGTGATTCGTCTCGCCGCCGTGCTCTGCCGGCGCGCATCGGCTGATTGACCCGGATTTTTAATGAAGGACCTTTCGCATCCGGTCCTTCACGGGTAATCCGGGTTAACGCTCATTGCATCTCAACGGTCTTCAGGAGAGAATCGCGATAACACCCAATCAAACAGAGATCGTTGCGAAAGGAGGTCTACACAGTTTGATCCAGTGATAGCGACCGACAGCGGATCGATCTCGCTTGCAGTGCAAATAACGACTGCGAATGCATCGGCGACGGCCAGCGGTTTGTCGCGCAATACGAAGTACTACTGGCGTGTGAATGCATCGAATGCGCATGGAACGAGCCCCTGGTCCGCGTATCGGTACTTCAGGACGCGACGCTAGTTCGAAATAATGAAGAGTTTGAAGTCAAAGGGAGGGCGCCCCATTCGCGGGGGCGCCTATTTACTCACGAAGAAGTCGAAGATATTGCCGAGCATGCTACTGTCGGCTTTGAAGATCTCGGTGTACTTGCAGCGAGTACAAGTGACCGTCGTGAAGCGCCTGGACTGGATATCGAACACTTTCGTCAGAAACCCGCCCGTAGCCCGAAACTCGCCGGTCTCGAACGCGGTGTTCCTGCATTTGGGGCAGATGTAGTTCAGCGCCATAGTCGAGCCTTTCTGGATGCAAACGTCCAAAGGTCTATTCCCGGCTGCGCGGCCGATTATTCGGTAAGTGTCGCCGGCGGCGTAAGAGCGGCGGGAACCGTAGTGACAGTCCGTGGTTCCAGCAACCCGTCACAGAATAGAGCGCGCGAATCGACGGGGCCGACCTGCCGGTTCATGCTGAACCTATCGCGGAGGATGTCATGTTCCGGCTACCGGCGTTTTCGTTGATCCTGTGCTTGGCTGGTTCCTCTTTCAGCGCGCCACCGGCGGACGCCGATCCGGTGATCGCCCTCGCGGGTCCGCTGCCATGTGAGGAAATTCTCATCCCCGCCGGCGCCTTTCTGATGGGCCAACCCGGGTCTGAAGGAGACTGCCCAGCCCACGAAGTCAGCCTCGACGCATTTTATCTCGACAAGTACGAAGTCACCAACGGCCAGTACCTGGAGTTCTGCCGGCAGACCGATCGCGCCTTACCCGAATTCTGGGGTCAGGACCGCTACCGAGCCACCGAGGACAATCTCGACCACCCGGTGATCGGCGTGAGTTGGCGCGACGCTCAGGCCTACGCCGCGTGGGCCGGCAAGCGCCTGCCTACCGAGGCCGAATTCGAGTACGCCGCCCGGGCCGGATCCACCGGTTCATTCGCTTGGGGCGACGAACTCTTCCCCGCCAATTGCAACTACGCCAAATCCGGATACGGCGCTCCCGTGGCTGTGGGCAGCTATCCGCCCAACGCGTTCGGTCTGCACGATATGGCCGGCAACGTTGCGGAGTGGGTCGGCGACCGGTACGACTACGACTATTACCGCCACGCTCCTGCACTCAATCCGCAGGGGCCAGACCGCGGTCGTTTCAGGGTGATCAGAGGGGGCGGTTGGCACACCGGACCCGGTTGTATGCGCATCTACTGGCGCAACGCTCTACCGAACAATTGGGTCGACTTCTCTGTGGGTTTCCGCTGCGCGCGTTCGGTCGATCCGGCCGCGAGCAGCCAGGACTAACCGGGAATCATTCATGTTGGAAGGGCCAGGGATCACGCTCTTTAACTGCAGGGATCGCCGGAACGCGCGAAGCCGCTGCTGCAAAAGTGCGTCGGAATAGCGCGCAAGGCGTACCCCGCGGGCGATTGGCGGGCTGCCTCGGCAATATGTTCCCTGGGGCGATGTTATCTGGCGCGCGTGAGGTTCGCGGAGACCAAGCCTCTTCTTCTGGATAGCTACGAAGTGATGTCAGAATCTCGACACTGATTTATAGGGCTGGCCATCAGGCCAGCCCTTTTTGCCGTGATTGTGGATCCACCACGCCAGCCGGGAGACGCTCTGCTAGACCGGTCTCCTGTTCTGTCGCTACCGACGGCAGACGAGGGCCTCGACGAGATGTACGCGGTCGATGATGCCGTTGCCGCGGTCATCATACAGTCGCGCGACCGCCGCACCCCGCACCGTCACCTCGAGCACCGCCGCGCGCCGGTCAATACGGAACCAGCGGCCCTGCATGGCGCCCTTGAGTCCAAGGGTTTTTGCGTGCCGCTCGATCATCTTCACCATGTCATGGCCCAGCACTTGGTTGAGTTCATTCTTGCGTAGGAATTCTTGTCTCCAGTCCCGTCGCCCCGTTTGCATCCCTGCCGGGACCGGACGCCAGCCGGCGTCGACCCAACGGACAGGCCGGGGCTGAAGCTGCATCAGGCTGGCCGCAACGTTTCCGAAAGAGACGGCGACGCCGATGTTGCCGTTCCTGTACTCCACCCGAGCCGCAGTCTGGCCGTAGGCGGACTCGAAGCCGGTCAGAAGGAGCACGCTAGCCGCGATCAACACGTGCCGTTTCATCATTCACTCCTTTCTGCCATCGGGTTGCCTCGCCGGTTCTGCCGGCGGTGACCCGGTGCCGCTTTTCTACCGGGTCTGCCCATCGATCAAGCACTGGCTGTGCCAAGGAAGGGTGAGCGGCCATAATTAGTTAATATGCTCTCACTTATCTAGTTCGCGATCAGGACTTCAGGAGCTTCGATGAGTCCCATTGAGCGGAGCATGTGTCCTCAAGGCAAGACAGAAGCGCGCGCTCGGGAGTGGCTCTAATTCCGCTCTCAAGGTATCCTCGCGATTTGGGTTTCGTGTCTTCTTGGCCTGCGCTAGGATGATGTCGGACACCGGACCGCCAGATAGTCCGCAAGTGTGCGATGTCGAGATGGTTTCGTCTCGCGTCTGCCGAATGTTTGTTAGCAGGAGAGAGGAAAACGAATGATACACAATACCATTCCGTCGCGTCCGAGCCGCGCCACCGGTCTGGCGGTGGCTGCGATTTTTCTTCTCTTTATCGGGCTCGGCGTATTCGCCTACTTCAGCGAGAAAAGCCAGTCCGCCGCTACGGACGAGACCGGCGTGACTTTGCTCAACGTTTCCTACGACGCGACGCGCGAGCTGTATTGCGAAATCAACCACGCATTCAGCCGCGATTGGCAGGAAGAAACCGGCGAACGGATTGTCGTCAGGATGTCCAATGGCGGTTCCGGCAGCCAGGCACAAGCGGTTATCGGTGGCCTGCCGGCCGATGTCGTCACCTTGGCCTTATCTCTCGATATCGACGATATCGCGGAACACACCGACTTGCTGCCGCGAAACTGGAAAACCCGACTGCCGAACAACAGCGCTCCCTACACGTCGACACTCGCTTTCCTCGTGCGCAAAGGAAACCCCAAGCAAATCCGCGATTGGCATGATCTCGTGCGCCCGGACGTTCGGGTGATGACCCCCGATCCGAAGTCGAGCGGCGTGGCCCGCTGGACCTACCTGGCGCTGTGGGGTTACGCTTTGCGCCGCGAATTGGGTTCGGACTTTGCGTCACTGCTGAGCGACCCGCGGCAAGCCGACAACGTTCACGCCGCCCAGACCAAAGCGCGCGAATTCGTGGCGGCCGTGTATCGCAACGTGCCTGTGCTCGACGAATCAGCGCGCGAAGCGACTAATCACTTCATCCGGCAGCGCATCGGCGATGTGCTGATCAACTGGGAGAACGAGATCCTGCTCGGCGGGCGCGAATTCGACCGCGAGCGCCTGGAGATTATTGTGCCGCCGGTGAGCATCCTCACAGAACCGGTGATTGCGCTTGTCGACGGCAATGTCGACCGCCGCGGAACTCGCCCCGCTGCCGAAACCTACCTCGAGTTTCTCTACAGCGAGATCGGCCAGGACATCATCGGACGAAATTTCTATCGGCCTGCTGTCTCGGAACGCGCCCAAGTCAAATACCGCGACCAGTTCCCAGCCATCGAGCTGTTCACCGTCGATGCCGTGTTCGGCAGCTGGTCCGCTGCGTATCGCACGCATTTTACCGACGGCGGCACATTCGACCAGATCTTCCGGCCGCGGTCGTGACCGGTCCCCGCACGACCTGGGATGGCTGGCCATCGCCACAGGCATCACGCTCGCTGCGCATTTGGTCGAGGTCGTTCCTGCGGTTTTCCTGCCGCCGCCGGGTTCGACCGGGAAGTCCGCTTCCACGAGAACCACATACGGGTTATAATCATGACCAGCGCGCAATGAAGAACGCGGTGATGAACTAGGTCTGACAGAAGTGCCAGTTCCGTCGACAATCCGACTCCAGTTGCCGGTGCCGACATTCCGTCAATTGACGCATTGAAGCGTTTCGCTACGCTAACGGGAGGAAAATGATGACGCCGGCCACATCATGCCCGAAGTGTCGATCGTATTGCTTCGCCGCCTTCGCGGCGCTGATCGCGTTTTTTTCTTTTTCGCT
>JAQULN010000273.1 GCA_028718575.1 Candidatus Krumholzibacteriia bacterium
CGGTGACGATCCGCAACACCGGCGACCAGGTGCTGCGGATTCGCGACGTCGAGAGCACCTGCGGTTGCGCCGTGCCCGAGTTGCCCGTGCGCGAACTCGCTCCCGGCGCCGAAACCGCGATGCAGGTGCACTTCAGCAGCAAATCATTCCAGGGACCGCAGATTCGGTATCTGCACATTTTTTCCAACGATCCGGTGCGCGGCAGCTTCGAATTTCTGGTTACAGCCGACATCATGGTGCCGCTCTACATGAGCCCCAGCGAGACGACGCTGCGCTTCCCCACCGTCAAGATCGGCGAGAGCCACAGCTTGAGCTACTCCTTCCGGACCGAGGACGTGCCGCGCCTGGAGATCGAGCCGCAGACCTGGCCGCGCCAGTGGCTCGATATCAAGGTGCACCAAGACGAAGGACCGCAAGCCGCCCGGGTCGAGTTTTCGATCCGGCCCGAGGGAGTCGCCGGCCGCTACCGCGACACGGTCCGACTGGCGACCAACGTGCCCGGCGCGCCCACCGTGGACCTGGAGGTCGACGTACGGCTGGTCGCCGATCTGGTGCTCGGCATGGACCGGGTCAACCTGGGCGTGGTCACCCCGCACCGGGCGCTGCAGACGAAGGTGCGCGTCACGCCGCACCAGCGAGGCACGGCGTTCAAGCTGACGCGCGCCGAAATCGACATCCCCGGTCTGCGGGCCAGCATCGAGAACGGCAGCGGCGAGAGTTACGCAGTGATCGAGGGCGAGGCGATCGCCAAGGATCACCCCCTGGCGAGTCGGAATCAGGGCCGCATCCAGGGAACGTTGCGCATTTTCTCGGATCTGAAGTCCACCCCCGAGCTGCAGGTGCCGGTCACCTACATGCTGCGGCTCTAACGGGGAGCGACCCCGCGCCGATGAGACGTCACCACTGGTACCACGCTCTGCGCCAGGCCGGCTCGCTGCTCTTGTTGGCGGCCGCCGCGAGCCTTGTGCTCTGGGCCGTGCGGTCGGACCGCCTGCCGCTGCTGGCGGACCCCGACGCCTACGCGCTCGATCTGCCGGTGCCGATGATCTCGCAGGCGGAAGCGCGCCGGTTCTACGAAGCCGGCAGCCACCTCTTCATCGACACGCGCCGCGCCGATGCCGCCGGCGGGATACCCGGCGCCCTGGTCGTGCGCGAGGGGAGTTTCGCCGACGACCTCGCCGCGGTCATGGATTTCGTATACCCCGAAGACTCGCTGATCCTCTACGGCGACGCGACGCCGCTGCCGGTGGCAGCGGTCGCAATTCGATTCTTGGAGCGCGGATACCGCAACATCTGGATCCTGCAGGGCGGCTTGACAGCCTGGGGCCTTGGCGGCGGTCCGCTCCGGGAAGGAAGCAGCGGCGATGAGTGACCGGCGCCAAACGCTCATTGACCTGTTGACCACGGCGTGCGCCTGGGGCGCGGGCGTCGTGTTCCTCTATGCCAGCATCGACAAGATCCAGCACCCGGCCGCCTTCGCTCAAGCCATCGCGAACTACCGCATGGTGCCGGCCGTGCTGCTGCATCCGTTCGCCTGGTACCTGCCAGTGGTCGAGGCCGCCGTCGGTCTGGCGTTGATCGTGGGCTGGCAACGCCGAGGCGCCGCTTTGCTGGCCGTTCTGATGACGGCGATGTTCATCGCGGCGATCACGACCGCGCTGGTGCGGGGCCTCGATATTTCCTGCGGCTGCTTCGACACCAGCGAAGGCGGCAAGGTCGGTCTCGACCTGCTCTTGCGCGATATTGTCCTGCTGGTGGCGGCTGCCGTCCCGCTCGTCATGCGTCGCGACCGCTGGTCGCTGAACGCCTGGCTCGGGCGTGGACAATGATGTCCAAATCCATTCTCACGGCACGGGCGGAGCGCAGCCGGTATCATTCGCCAGGGTCCAGGTGGAACTTGCCGGGCGAGACGCGGGTTTGACTTGCCGCGGACCGGCGGCGATTATTCGCAGTAGCACCGGATCGTCACAGCCACCGAATACTGTCGAGGAGGATGAACATGCCAGCTCTCGTCGATCCCGCCAAGTGCACTGCTTGCGAGGAATGCGTTTCCGTCTGCCCGACCGAGTGCATCGCGATGGTCGAAGGTAAAGCGCTGGTCAATCCCGATGATTGCACCGAATGCGAGGCCTGCGTGGACGCCTGCCCGGAGACCGCCATCCGAATGGTCTAACCGGCGGCGTTCGACGCGGATCCCGTGGCGCTTCCGACATAGATCGCAACGACCGCCGGCCCGTCGGCCGGCGGTCGTTTGTTTACGCGGCAGCACGCGCGTCCCGGTACGCATCGGACCGTTCGCAGCCGGCCCTGCCAGAAGCATCCGAGTTAAGGTTCTTCCGTAAGCGGTCGAACCTAAGAGGGCAAGACCGATGCGGACGGAACCGCCAGCCCGGGATGGAGCCATGGATACGCTCGAAAGCCTGCGAGCATCGCTGCCGCCTGACGCTCGCGCCATGGTCATCGACGATAGCGCGACCATGCGGCGAATCTTCACCAAACAGATGCAAGAGTTGGGTCTCGACGTCACCGCGTGCCACGACGGGCGGGAAGCCCTCGCGGTGCTGGCCGACGAGATCGAACGCACGGCGATCATCTTCTCGGATATCCAGATGCCGTCGATGGACGGATTCGAGTTCTGCTGGCGGCTGCAGCAGGCCCCCTGGTACGACGGAACGCCGCTGGTGATGATCTCGACCTGCAGCGACGCCGCCAGCGTCATCCGCGTGTTGAAGCTCGGCGCGGACGACTTTATTCCCAAACCGTTCAGTCGTGATGACCTGGCCCAGATCATCGCCCGGGTGATGTGCCATGACTGATGTCGCCACCGTCCACAGACGCACGGTCGACCGCATGCAGGTGCGTCTGGAACACCTGGACACCCTGCTCAGCCTGGCCGGCGAGGTGATCATCACCAGCGCCAACCTGCAAGACCTCGAACGCCGCGCCAATAGCGGCGCGGCCGGCGGCCGCGGGCTCGGCCAAGAGGGCCTGCACCTGATCAAGACCAGCAACGAAACCACGCGGCGCATCAGCCAGAACCTGCACAACCTCGTGATGGCGATCCGCCTGGTCGAAATCGGCGAAACGTACCGCCTGCTGCGGCGCCCGGTGCGCGACCTGTCCCGCAACCTCGGTCGCGACGTCGACCTCGTCTTCGAGGGCGCCGACACCATGATCGACAAGGCGCTGGCCGAGCGGCTCGTCGATCCCTTGCTGCACCTGCTGCGCAACGCCATCGATCACGGCATCGAAGCGCCGATCGAACGCAAGGGCACCGGTAAGGCGCTCACCGGCCGCGTGGTGGTGCGCGCGATCGACACGGAGCACCACACCGAGATCCAGGTCGAGGACGACGGCGCCGGAATCGATACCGAAGCCGTCTACGCGCGGGCTGTCGCCCTACTGGGCGATCGCTGCGAGCGGAGGCCGCTTCTGGATCTGATCTGCCAGCCCGGGTTGAGCACCTCAGGCCAGGTCACCGCCACCAGCGGCCGCGGCGTCGGTCTGGACCTCGTGCGCAGCGTGGTCGAGGAGTTCAACGGCGAACTCTCGCTGCAGACCGCGCGCGGGACCGGCACCGTCTTTCACCTGCGGATCCCGAAACTGCGGGCGGTGAACATCATCGATGCGCTGACCCTGCGGGCGGGGCAGGATCTCTATGCGCTGCCGATCGAGCAGATCGTGGCCAGCATCGGACTGCGCCGCGCCGACATCAACCTCGCGTTCGGACGCAACCGCCACTTCATCTACCAGGGCGAGGTCGTGCCGTTGCATTGCCTGCAGGCTGTGCTCGGCCAGCCGGCGACCGACACCGAGCGCGATCCGCTGCCGGTCATCATCGTGCGCGGCCGCTGCGGACTGGCGGCGTTCATCGTCAGCGAATTCTTGGGCCCGCAGAAGCTGGTCAATATTCCCCTGGACGCGGGTCTGTGCCACCATGCGGCGATTGGCGGCACGGCGGTGTTCACCGGCGGCAAGCTCGGCTTGACGGTGGATGTCGACACCTTGGTGGAGACCGTCCACGGGCTGGCCGGCGACCCTGGCGCGGCCGCTCGCCAGAGCGCGGGCACGCGGCCGGCGGCGGCCGGCGACGATGTTGCATCATTGCCGGAAGCAGCCGCGCCTCGCGACCGGCGCGCCGGCGGCTCGGTTTCGACCCCGCGCGCCGCGAGCAACGGCGCCGCCGTTGCGGCGACCGAAGCCGCGGATCTACGCAGCGAGTTGCTCGTCGGTCTGCAAGCCCTGCAGGAAGATCTGCTCAGCCTCGAGTCCGATCCCAATAACCGCGATCAGCTCAACGCGGCGTTCCGCCGCCTGCACGCGGCCAAAGGCCATCTGACCGTGCTCGCCGCCGAACCGCAGGCAGATCTCGCTCATCTGCTGGAAACGGTGCTCGACTATTTGCGCGCCGACCGCCTCGTGCTGTCGCCCGAGCGGATGGACCTCTTGCTCGACGGCGTGACCTGCCTCTTGCAAGCCGCCGACCAGTTGCCGGGCGTACCGACCGCTCCGGCGGCCGACCTGTTGGCCGGCTTGCAGGAATTGACGGCTACCTCGACCCTCGCCGCCGAAGACGGCCTGGAACTGGGCGACTTGATCCGCCAATCCTTCGACGTTGTGCCGACCGTCCAGTTGCAGGTGCTCAGCGCGCTGAAACGCGGCGAACGCACCTACGAAACCTACCTCAGCTTCGACCCCGGGCGGCAACCGAGTTTCCTGG
>JAQULN010000274.1 GCA_028718575.1 Candidatus Krumholzibacteriia bacterium
GGGTACTACGCGCTGCCGATCGGCGAGGTGGTGCCGTTGTTTCACCCGCCGCGCCCGCAGACCCGCGGGCGCCGCGCGAGCGGGCCGGGACGGACCTTTCCCTTGCACGACGCGCCGCAAGTCACGCTGACAGCGGCGCAGGAAGCGGCGGTCGGCGCCGCGCGGGAGCTGCTGGACGCCGGCCGCTACGGTTCGCTGCTGCTGCACGGGGTGACGGGCAGCGGCAAGACCGAGGTCTATCTGCGGGTGATCGAGGCGGCGCTCGCTTGCGGGCGCGGCGCGCTGTACCTCCTGCCGGAGATCGCACTCACGCCGCAAACGCTGGCCCGGATCAACGCGTGTTTCGGCGACGCAGCGGCCGCGATCCACAGCGGACTGTCCGCCGGCGAGCGGTGCCGCGTGCACGAGGCCGCCGCCGCCGGCGAGGTCAAGGTGGTGGTCGGACCGCGCTCGGCGCTCTTCGTACCGGTGCGCGACCTGGGCGTCGTGGTGGTCGACGAAGAACACGAGACCAGCTACAAGCAGGACGAAAAACCGCGTTACCACGCGCGCGACGCCGCGCTCGTGCGCGGCCGCGAAGCACAGGCCGTTGTCCTGCTCGGCTCGGCGACGCCCGACCTCGCGAGCTGGCACAACGCACAACGCGGCCGGTACAGGCTTTGTCGCCTGCCGGATCGGTTGGGCGCCGACTTGCCTGCGGTCGAACTGATCGATCTGCGCGGCGCCGCGCCGCGGGACGGCTTCAGCGAGCGCCTGCTCGACGCGGTGGGCGAGACCCTCGCGGCGGGTCAACAGGCGATCCTGTACCACAACCGGCGCGGCTTCGCGCGCCAGCTCCAGTGCCGCGACTGCGGCGCGGTCGTCATGTGCCCGCACTGCGACATCGGGCTGACCGTGCATTTGCGCCCGCAGCGCCTGCTCTGTCACTACTGCGGATTCCGGCGCGATGCGCCGCCGGAGTGTCCGACGTGCCGGTCGCCTGCGTTCTTGCCGGCGGGCGGCGGCACCGAGAAGACGGAGTTGGTGCTCCAGTCGGTCTTTCCCGCGGCGCGGATCCTGCGTCTGGACCACGACACCACCCGCCGGCGGGGCAGCCACGCCGATATTCTGGGCGCCTTCGCCGCGCGCGAGGCCGATATCCTGGTCGGCACGCAGATGGTGGCCAAGGGTCACCATTTCCCCGGCGTGGATCTGGTCGGCGTCCTGGCCGCCGACGACGGCCTCTCGTTGCCGGACTACCGCGCGTCCGAACGCGTCTTCCAGTTGTTGACCCAGGTCGCCGGCCGCGCCGGCCGCACGGCGCCGGGCCGCGTCCTGTTGCAGACCTGGCAGCCCGAGCACCCGATCATCCTGGCGGCGGCGGCGCACGACTACGCCGCCTTCGCCGAGCTCGAGAGCCGCCACCGGCGCGCCGCCGGCTACCCTCCGTTCACCCGGCTTGTGCGAGTCGGCCTGAGCGGGGTCCGCCAACAGGACACCGCCGGCGCCGCGGCAACGCTCGCCGACGTCCTGCGCCACCAGCTTTTAGCGGCGCGCACCGAGGCCGATCCGGACGCGGACCGGGTCGTCTTGGGGCCGGCACCGGCAGTGTTCTCTCGCCTCCAGGGCCGATTTCGGTATCAGATCCTGGTCAAAGGCGAGTTGACGCGCGGCGAGAAAGCTTGGCTGGCGGACTGCTGCCGGGCGCTCGCCGATGTCCGCCGTGGTCTGGACCTTGTCGTCGATGTCGACCCGGTGGGCTTGTGGTAACGGCGGCGCCAAACCGCACTTTATCACTCGTCGATAATATCCGAACTGGCGTCCGAATCCGCGTGTAGGTATAAATCTTGATCATCTGTTTTGTGATCGTTTCATTGTATACTTGAACCGGTGCGCGGTGGATGGTTGCCCGAACCGGCCGGATTGGTATTGCAGGTTGCCCGCCCAAGGTCGTCCTGCCGGCTTCAGCCCCCAGGAGGCAGTTGCATGACTGGTTCGTCGTCACGGAAGCGGGTCAAGACCTGCGGATTTCTCGTATGGCTCCTCGTGCTCGCCGCTGCGGGCAGCCCGGCCCTGGCGCAGACCTACGGCCGTGGTTTCGTGCCGCCGCCCGACTATGACCGGATCATGGCGGAACGTCTCGTCGTGTTGCCAGTCGAAAAGACGCTGCCGGGCTCCTGGGACTGGCGTTCGCACGACGGCGTGACCGCGGTCAAGGACCAGGGGTCCTGCGGTTCCTGCTGGGCGTTCGCCGGCACGGCCGAGATGGAGAGCAAGATCAGAATCTACTACTACCGCGAGTTGAATCTTTCCGAGCAACAGGTCATTTCCTGCAACCCTTACGGCTCGGGCTGTGGCGGCGGCTGGTCCGGCGCTTCCTACTACGTGCACACGTACTACGGCGGCATCCTCGAAAACTGCATGCCGTACCAGGCCAGCGACGCGATCTCATGCACGCAGGACGATTACCTCAAGTTCACCAGCATCGACAACTGGGTGTCGCTCTCGAACAACATCGATCAGATCAAGACGGCGATCTATAACAACGGCCCCGTTTGCACGTCGGTCGACGCCAACAGCGCCTGGGACGGCTACGCCGGCGGCGTCATCACCGCACCGGGCGCCGGCACCAACCATCTCGTGTTGATCGTCGGTTGGGACGATCGGGTCGGCGCCAACGGTGCTTGGATCATCAAAAACTCCTGGGGCGGCGGCTGGGGCATCGCCGGCTACGCCTATGTGGCCTACGGCGCCTGCAACATCGGCACGGGCGTGACCTCGTTGACCTATACGCCACCGCCCTCGCGGGTCCTGGTTTATACGCCGTCTCAGGGCAACCTCTTCTTCGGCGAGGATACGACCACGATCTCGTGGGCCACGCAATTGGCGCCGGTCTCCCACGTCGACATCTGGTTCGGGACGCACGGGGCCTGCCAGGAAGAGATCATCGCCCAGAATCTACCGAACACCGGGACGTTCGAGTGGCAGGTGCCTAACGTGACGACCAGCCGCGCCACGCTGGTGATCTATCCGAGTGGGGGGACGCACCTCGGCTTCGGCTTTCCCGACGGCGAGTTCACCATCCTCGGCTACCAGACCCGTTACGTATCGACCGCGGGCAGCAACACGCCGCCCTTCGACACGCCCGCCACGGCAGCGCACAGCATCCGCACCGCCGTACTGGCCGGCGTGGGTCGCGACACGGTGCTGGTGGCCGGCGGCGACTACTTCGAGAGCGGGATCACGGTCAACAGCCAGTGCCACGTCTTCGGCGGTTGGAGCCCCGATTTCACGGTCTGCGATCCGGACCTCTACCCGACGCGCTTGCGCGGGGTCGAAAGCGTCATGCGTTTCGCCGACGGCGCCATCGACAACTGCGGTGTGGCGAACATCACCTTCCACGACAGCCAGGCCGCGATCACGGGGGATCCGGTGGTCGGCCAGCACGGAGCCGCCATCTTGAGCATGGCGGTATCACCGGTCATCGAGAACTGCCGCTTCGAGAACAACCGCGCCAACCCCGGCTTGGGGCCCGGCTGGGGCGGCGCGATCCTGGCGCACGGCGGTTCGCCGATCATTCGCGGTTGCACGTTCACCGGCAACATCGGCAGCCACGGCGGCGCGATCGCATTGTACGAATGTCAAGCCGCCGTGCTGCAGGATTGCGTGTTCATCGGCAACACCACGAGCGACAGCACGCTGACCAATCCGGGCGGCGCCGTGTACGTTCATGGCGGCTCCGCGAACCTGGTCGACTGCGAGCTGCGAGGCGGCGCCGCGGCGCTGGGCGGCGGTATGGCCGTTGCCGCGGGCGCGGTTGTTCACGGCGTCGATCTGCTTGTGGCCGCCAACCGGTCCGGCAACGGCGGCGGCGGCATCTACACCGCGGCGTCGCAGCTCGCTCTGACCCGCGCTCGCCTGACTGAGAACCACAACTGGGCCGGCCCCGGCGGCGGCCTGTTGGCTGAAGGCGGCGACCTCGAGCTGCGTAACTCGGCGTTCGCCGGCAACGTGGCGCCCGGGATCGGCGGTGGTTTCTGCGCCACGGACCTCGCTGGCGGCGTGATGCACAACAACGTCGCGCACGGTAACGACGGTCTCTATGTCGGCGGCATTTACGTGGGCGCCGTCGGCTCGTTGGAATTCTTCAATAACGCGGTCTCCGCCAACTCGGGCGGCGGGTACCTTGTCACCGGGCCGGCGGTCGCCGCTGATTGGAACCTGTCCTACGGCAACAGCGGCAACGACTTTTTATCTCCGCCGGCGGCGCACGATCTTGCGTTGGCGCCTGCTTACGCGGATGCGGCGGCCTGGGATTTCGCGCCCGGGATGCACTCGCCGTTGATCGACACCGGCAGTCCGGCCGCGGGCGAGGACTGGGACGGCAGCGCGGCGGATCGCGGCCTGCACGGCGGTGCGGTCGCTACGCCTGCCGGGCCGGCCGCCGTGGCCGACCTCGCCGGCGCGGTCGTCGTGGGCGCCGTTCACCTTTCCTGGTCGCCGGTGGCCGGCGCGGTCACCTACGTGGTGTACCGCGACACGTCGGCGGTCTTCATTCCGGCGGCCGACTTGGCTCGCGCCGCCGTGGCGGCGCCTGAGGTTACCTACCAGGAAATCCCGCCCGCTGGCGATTGGTACTACGTGGTCGGCGCGGTCGCTGCGGACGGACGCGCCAGCGGCTTCAGCGAGCGCTTCGAAACCGCCGGCGGCCAAACACCGGTCGGCGA
>JAQULN010000275.1 GCA_028718575.1 Candidatus Krumholzibacteriia bacterium
CGAGCCGGCCTACGTCTCGATCGGCGCGCTCGGCGGCCAGGACGCGCGTTCGGTCGTCGTCGCTGCCGGCACGCGCACCACGTTCGCCTCGTGGCAGGGGGTATTGCCGGCCGGCGCCTTCGTCCGCAACCACTACTTCCGTACCCACGTCGCGCCGTGCGCCATCGGCGACATCGACGGTGACGGCACCGCTGAAGCCGTCTGCGGACCGGGCGACCAGGTGCTCGCCTTCCGCATGTGCAGCGCCATGACGGTGCTCGGCCGCTACCTGCCCACCGACATCGCCGATGCGGTCACCCTGGCCGACCTGGACCTCGACGGCGACGTGGAGATCCTCGCGCCGACCAGCGACGGCACGCTCTTCGCCATGTATGGCAGCGGCGCCAACTACCCCGGCGCCTGGCCCTTCGTCTCCAGCACCGGCTCGCCGCTGACCAGCGCCGCCGTCGCGCAGGTCGCCGGCACCGAGGCGCCGGAGCTGGCCGTGGGCTCGCGCGAGCGTGCGATCCACGTGCTCGGCGACGACGGCGTCCAGCGTTCCGGCTTCCCCGTCTACAGCGGCGAGCCGTGGGACCTACTGGCGGCGCCGATCATCGGCCCGGTGGCCGGCGACGCCCCCGACGTGGTCGTCGCCGACCGCGCCGACCTGGTCTGGTCGTGGAGCGACGCCGGCGCCGTGAACCCCGGCTTCCCCCGCGACGTCGGCGAGAAGGTGATCGACAGCCCGGCGCTGGCCGACCTCGACCTGGACGGCAGCGTGGAACTGGTCGTGCTCACCGCCAACCAGCTGCGGATCCTCGACCTGAACCGGCCGCCGCTGCCGGCCGGGGCGGTCTGGCCGATGTACGGCCACGACCCGCAGCGCACCGGCTGCGCCGACTGCCCGGAAAACCTGCCGACCGCCGTAACAGACGACGAGGTCACCACGACGCGCGTGAGATTTACGCCGCCGCATCCGAATCCCATCCGCGGACTGGCGACCTTCCACTTCGCTATCCCAGTGCGGGCGGCGATCGTACTGGAAATTCTGGACGTTCGCGGACGTCGCATTGCCACGGTCCTGAACGAGGAGCGAGCGCCCGGGCAACACGTCGTCGCATGGAACGGTCGCGATCAGCAAGGCTGCGACGTGGCATCGGGCCAATATCTGGCGCGCTTGCGCGTCCACGGCAGCGGCATCCAGCAGAGCTTGACGAGAAAAGTGACGATCCTGCGTTGACCGCGGCGCGGCAAAACAGCGGCCGTGAATTCTGATCACGACGTCGACGCGCTCACGCCCGCCGCCCTCAGGTCTTCTGCGGCTTCTTCCGCGCGGCCGGGAACAGCACGTTGTTCAGGATCAGGCGATAGCCCGGCGACGTGGGGAACAGGTCGAGCAGGGTCGGCGGATCGCCCACCTGGTGCTGGTAATCCTCGGGGTCGTGGCCGCCCAAGAACGTGAACGTGCCCTGGCCGCGCTTGCCGTGCAGATAGCGCACCTCGTCGGTGCCCTCGACCTTCGCGAGCTGGATCACGCTCCGCTTCAGGAACCGCTCGTAGAACCCCGTCGTCTGGCCCATGAAACCATTGATCACCGACACGTGGTTTTGGGTGAGCATCGCGGGCACGGGATCATACTTGGCGGCGAAGTCGAAAAGTGTGAAGTAGTCGGCCTCGGCGCCGCGCATGGTGGCGTAGTCGCTGGTGTCGAGGTCGCTGTACTCGTAGATCAGCGGGTTGGTGATCAACGAGAAGTTCTCGAAGGCGAACGTGGCGGTGAAATCCGCCTTCGCGCGCCAGTCGGGGTCGATCGGCGTGCCGTCCATGGGCTGCGGCACGATGTCCACGCCATTGAACGCCAGTGCGATGTCGAGCGTGTCGGTGGCCGAGCACATCGCGAACAGGAACCCGCCCTGCTCCACGTAGTCGCGGATCGCCACGGCGACCGCGTGCTTGAGCTGCCAGACCATAGGGAAACCGAGCTGAGCGGCCAACCCCTCGAGCAACTTTACCTGCTCTTGGTACCAGGGCTGCAGGTGATAGTTCGCCCAGAACTTCCCGTACTGGCCCGTGAAGTCCTCGTGGTGCAGATGCAGCCAATCGTAGTCGAAGAGCTTGCCTGCCAGCACCTCGACGTCGTACACGGTCTCGAAGGGGATCTCGGCGAAGTTCAATGCCAGCACGACGGCGTCGTCCCAGGGCAGCATGTTGGGCGGCGAATATACCGCGATACGCGGCGGTTTCTCCAACAGCACCGCCTCCATGTTCTCCTGCTTGACGACCTCGTGGATCTGCTGGACCGCAGCCTCGCTCAGCTCAGTGAACGCCACGCCGCGCAGGCGCGCGTCCATGCGGGCCCGCGCCGTGTCGTGCAAGAGGAAGCTGCCCCCGCGGTAGTGCAACAGCCAGGTCACCTTCTCCCCGGCCCGCAGCGCCTGATACGCGTGGCCATAGGCCTTCAAGTGCTGCGGCTGCGTCAAGTCCATCGGCACCAGCAGGTAGGCCGCCCGGGCGGCATCGGCGAGGACCGCGCCCGCCAGGACGACGGCGCACAAGGACGCGCCAAGCGCCAGCAACCCTCGCGAGCATTTCACGGCAGGCTCCTCAGCTTCTGGCGGACCTCGGCCGCGAACAGGTATTCCGGATACTGCACCAGCAGGCGCTCGTACTCGCGGCCGGCGGCCGCCGCATCGCCGAACTCAGCGGCCAGGATCTCGGCGCGCGCGACGAGCGCGCGCGGCGCCAGGCGGCCGTGCGGCAGGTCCAGCACGACGCGATCGAGTTGCGCCAGCGCCTCGTCGAGGCGGCCGGCCTGCCGCAACAGGTCGGCCAGCTCGAAGCGGGCGTGCTCGAGCAGCGACTGCGGCGCCGACTGGTCGACCTGGCGCGCGGCGAGGTTCACGTACCGCGTGAGCGCCACCCGCTGCGAGTCGGGCTCGGCCGCGAGGTTCCACCACACCGACGGCGCGTAGCGGGCCAGCAGTTCCAGGCCGCCCGAGGGGTTCTGGAGTTCCTCGGCGATCAGCAGGCCGAGCCGGAGCGCGTCGTTGGCGTACGGGGCGGCCGGCTGATCCAGGGCGACCGCGGCAAACCGGTCGCGCGCTGTGCCGAAGTGCCCCTGCGCCAGGTCGAGCTTCGCCAGCAGGTAGTGCGCGTGGCCGGCCGACTCGCGAACCTCGGGGTCGCGCCCCAACGCGGTCAGCACCCGGCGCGCACGCGACGTGTCGCGCGCCGCCAGGTAGCACTCGCCGAGGGAGAGTCTGGCTACCGCGACCCCGGGCAATGGCAGGTCGAGATCCAGGAGCAGGCGCTCCAGCCGCGCCGCCGCGGCCTGCGGGTCGCGTAATCGATCGCGGGTGAAGCGCGCGAGCTGGATCTGCGCGCTGTACAGATGCGCCGACTCGGGATAGCCCCGCAGCACGACATCCAACAGACCGCCGAAACGTCCGACCGCCGCGGCCGGGTTCTGGTCCAAGAGATCGTTCTCGAGTGCGAAGAGGCAGACTTCGGCCAGATGGTCGCAGGCGCGCTGCCGCAGCGACGGCGCGAAGCTCCCGTGCTCGGCGAGCGCCGGCAGCACCGCGAGCAGGTACTCGCTCGCCGCGGCGCGCTCGGCCCCCGGCGCCAAGAGCGGCAGCTCCCGCGCGAGTGAACTCGCGTTCTGCAGCACACTCGACGCGAAGTGGGTCTGAGCCAGCCGCGGCTCGATCACGCCGAGCGCGGCCTGCGCCTGTCCCTGCGCCAGGGCGATGTTCGCGGTCAGGATCGTCAGTTCGGGCTGGGCGTTCGGCTCGGCGGCCAGCGCGACGAGCTCGGCGGTGAGCGCCGGCGGCAGGGGCGGCGCGCCGGCCATGAGCAACTCGCGGCGCAGGAGCTGCAAGTTGAATGGGCTGGTCTGGAGATCAACCTGGATCTCGCGGGCCGCCGCGCGCGCCTCGTCCAGCTGCAACAAGCAGAGCGCCCGCACGCGCGACAGGAAGCGGGGATCACCCAATACGGTGCGCCCGGAGTCCACCAGCGCCACGGCGCGGCGGCAGTCGCCGCTCGTGCGCAGCAAGTCCACCGCGACGGTCAAACCGCCGCGCGGTTCGTCGGCCAGCGCGAGAAACCGGCTCAACGCGTCGTGCGCCGACGCCCGGTCGTCCAGGGCCAACAGAGCCGCCGCCAGCTCGCGCCAGAGCCAGGCGTCTTCAGGTTGGCCAAGGAGCGCCTGGCGGCAGAGTTCGGCCGCCTGCGTGTGGTCCTCGATGCCGCGGGCGATCACGATCCGGCGCCGCAGCACCTCCCGCTCCGGCGCGCCGACGCGCACGAGGTCGTCAAGCAGCGTGTTGGCGCGGCTGTAATACCCCAGGCGAATGAGCTGGTCGATCTGCTCGAACGGGAGCTGAAAGCGGTCGACCGGGCCGAGTTGCCGCGGCTCGAGCGGCCGGCGTTCGAGCCTGCGCGGATCGAGCGGACGCTCGTCCGGTTGCTGCCGCCGCGGCGCCTCGGGCAGCGACTGCGCCGCAGCCGCCCCGGCTACGACCGCCGCAACCAGGACCCCTAGCGCAACCCGCAGCAACGGCCGACCGCGATGGCCCCCAGGGACGCCGCGGCGGCTCATGGCAACCCCTGCCGGTGGGAGCGCTGGCCGTCCAGGTCGCGCCCGGACAGTTCGTGCAGCCGCTGGATTTCGCGGAAGTATTCGCGCACCAGCTCGCGGTACGCGGGCGGCGCCTCTT
>JAQULN010000276.1 GCA_028718575.1 Candidatus Krumholzibacteriia bacterium
CTGCTGTTGCGGGCGCGCGGCGCGTTCGCGACCGCCTTGGCTGCTCTGATCGAGATCGGTCCGCCGACCCGTAACCCGGGAGAGTCGAGGACTTGAACACGCCCGACCATGTCGACGACGCGCAGATCCTGCGCATCGGCCGCGACACATTCGCCCAGGAAGCGGCGGCGCTGCAGGCCGTCGGCGGGTCGCTGGACCGCGGCTTCGTGCGCGCGGTGCGGGCCCTTTTGGCCTGCACCGATCGCGTACTCGTGACGGGCCTGGGCAAGAGCGGTTTCGTGGCGCGCAAGATCGCCGCCTCGCTCACCAGCACCGGCACCCCAAGCCATTTCATCCACCCGGTGGAAGCCGCTCATGGCGATCTGGGTATCGTGCGCGGGAGCGACGTCCTGCTGGCGATCAGCCGCA
The DNA here is from genome assembly GCA_028718575.1 of Candidatus Krumholzibacteriia bacterium. Taxonomy (GTDB): domain Bacteria; phylum Krumholzibacteriota; class Krumholzibacteriia; order LZORAL124-64-63; family LZORAL124-64-63; genus Glo-17. The sequence goes on from JAQULN010000276.1 coordinate 409, forward strand.
GCGGCAACAACGCCGAGGTTACCCGCCTGGTCCAGACGTGCCGGCATTTCCAAGTCACCGCGATCGCTCTGACCGGCGACCCCGCCAGCGAGCTGGCGAGGGCCTGTGACATCGTGGTGCCGGTGCCGGTGGACCGCGAGGCCGATCCGCTGAACCTGGCGCCGACCAGCAGTGCGACAGCCGCGATGGTGATGGGCGATGCGCTCGTCGTGGCGCTGCTGACGTTGAAGGGTTTCACCCGCGACGACTTCGCGATCTTCCATCCCAGCGGCGTCCTTGGACGCAGCCTGTTGCTGCGGGTCGGCGAACTGATGCATGGCGGCGAGGAACTGCCGGTCGTGTACGCCGGGATGACGCTGCGCGAGTCGTTGCCCGAGATCGTGGGCAAACGGCTCGGCGGCACCTGCGTCGTGGATGCGGACGGCCGGCTCGCCGGCGTCTGCGTCGACGGCGACGTCAAGCGGGTCCTGCTCCTGCACGACGACGCACTCGATCGACCCATCACCGAAGCGATGAACCCCCGGCCGACGACGATCGGCCCGGATCTACTCGCCGCCCGGGCGCTCCGTCTGATGGAGGAACGGCCCGAGGGGCCGATCACGCTGCTCATCGTGGTCGACGAGGATCGGCGGCCGCTCGGCTTGCTGCACATCCACGATGTCCTGCGCGCGGGCTTGCTCTGACCGCCCTGACCGTGCCCTGACCGCCACCGTACTGGAGAATGTGCGGGTCGCGCTGGGTGGCCGCGCCGGCGGAGCGGTCGGAGGCCGAATCGGCGCCTTGCTGACTTGCGTCTTTCGCGTTATCTTTATCAAAGATAACAGTTTAAACAGATTGCTGCCGCCGCTTCGTCGCGTCGCAACCAACGGCGCCGGTTCGCAGCGTGCCGCCGGCGATCGCGTGGCATGAAAAGTGCTTGACGCAGCCCGCATCCATCCTGAACCTGCTGCCCAGTGGGCCGGATATCGGGCCGGGAGGGTGGCATGAGCGGACGGTTGCCGCTCTGGCGCCGGCTGCGGCGCTGGTTCTGGTACCAGGTGGCCGTGACGATGCTGGCAGCTGTCCACGCCATGCCGCCGACCGCCGGGCGGCGCTTGTGCCGGAGCCTGGCCGCCGTCGGCTTGCGCTTGCGGCGGCGGGAACGCGAGTTGGCCCGCCGCAACCTGACGCTCGTCTATCCGCAGCGCAGCCTCGCGTGGCGCGAAGACCTGCTGGGCGAAGCCGCCGCGGCTCTGGGTGAAAACCTCTATGCGGCGTTGACGGTTGAACGCCAAGCGGCGCGGGGTTTCCCCTCTGTCGTCGAGGCCGCGGGACCGGACGGATGCGGCCTCGTCGACCGGTTGCGCGACCTGCAGCAGGCGCGGCGTGGTGTCATCTTGCTGGCCGCTCATATCGGCTGCTGGGAGCTGCTCGGAGCCTGGCTGGCGGCGCGCCTGGACCGCCCGGCCGTGATCACCGGCACGGTCCGCAATCCGGCCGTCGATCACTTGTTGCAGGCCCGGCGGCGCCGGCTGGGCCTGGAGCCGCTGCCGCGCGATGCCGGCGCGCGGCCGCTGCTGCGGGCGCTGGCGCGAGGAGCCGTCGTGGGTGTGTTGATCGACCAAAACACCGGCGCCGCCAACATCGAGGCGCCGTTTCTCGGTCATCCGGCGCCGACGCCGGCCGGACCGCTGCGCGTCGCCAAGCGCTACGACGTGCCGCTGGTACCGGCGGCCTTGGTCCGTGAAGATGACCGCTGGGTGGTTCGCCATCTGGCCGCGATCGAGCCCGCGGCCGCTCCTGACGTCGCCGCTTTGGCGACCGTCTGCAACGCTGCGCTCGCTCGGTTTGTGCGGCGGAACCCAGCCCAATGGGTGTGGTTCCACGATCGGTGGGGCCTGCAAGCGCGAACAAGGAGAGTGTCATGATGCCCCCGAGGCGATCCCGTTGCCGGACGGTCGCGGCGATTGTGGCGCCGGCGGTGGGCTTGATGCTGCTGCTGGCGTGCGGTCCAGCCGGGGAAGAGCAGCCGCAACTGCAACCGACAGCCGGCGGGGGCGGGCCGCAGCCCGAGCAGAAGTTCTATGACTCGCACATCATCGAGAGCACCGCAGGCGTGCGGCAGTGGGTTCTCGAATATGACGAGATGACCAAGTACGTGAATCGCCAGGACGTCGATCTGGTGCGGATCAAGATGGATTTCTTCCGGGACGGGGTCTATTTCTCCACGCTCGTGAGCGACAGCGGCATCGCCAATCTCAAGACGCGCAATGTCTTTGTCTGGGGCAACGTTAGGATCACCACGCAGGACGGCCGCCGGCTGCGCACCAGTGAGCTGACCTACGACAATGCGGACGGCCGGATCCGCAACGAGGTCTTCAACATCCTCGACCGCGGCCTCGACGTGGTCACCGGCATAGGGCTGGAAGCCACGCCGGACCTCGATTACATTGAAATCAAACAGGAAGTCGCCGCCGAGGTTGGCGACGAGACGGTTCAGAGCGCCGATACGCCTCGGGAGTCGCCATGAGTCACCGCACCGCCGCGCCAACGGTTAATCGGCTCGAGGCGCGCGGCTTGCGCAAGACTTACCGCGGCCGCGCGGTGGTCGACGGCGTGGATCTGGTGCTGGACCAGGGCGAAATCGTCGGCCTTTTGGGCCCGAACGGAGCAGGCAAAACCACGTCGTTCTATTGCATTGTCGGCTTTATCCGCCCGGACACCGGCACGATCAACTGCAACGGCGTCGACATCTCCCGCCTGCCCATGTACAAGCGCGCCCGACTGGGGATCGGCTACCTGCCGCAGGAGGCCAGCATCTTTCGCAAGCTGACCGTGGAGCAGAACATCCTGGCCATCGCCGAGACGCTGAGCCTGAGCCGGCGGCAACGGCGGGAACGCTGCGACCGGTTGCTCGACCTGATGGGCATCGACCACATCCGCAAGAGCTACGGGTATCAGTTATCGGGCGGCGAAAGGCGGCGGGTGGAGATCGCCCGCGCCCTGGTCACCGATCCGCAGTTCATGCTGCTCGACGAGCCATTCGCCGGCATCGATCCGATCGCTGTCGCTGACTTGCAAGCTTGCGTGTTTCAACTTCGCCAGCGGGGACTCGGGATCCTGATCACTGACCACAACGTCCGCGAGACCCTGAGTATCACCGACCGGGCTTATATCCTTTACGAGGGACGCATCGAGCTGAGCGGCTCGGCCGCGGAGATCGTCGCCTCGGAAAAGGCCAAGGAGATCTATCTGGGGGCGTCGTTCCGTCTGTAAGCGGGGCGCGGCCGGCAGGAGGCCGGAACAAGGAGCCGTGTGATGGACGTCAAGATGGGATTGCACCAAGGGCTGCACCTGAAGCAACAGATCGTCATGACCCAGCGGTTGCAGCAGGCGCTGAAACTGCTGCAGGTACCGACGCTGGAGCTGGCGCAGATCCTGCGCAACGAACTGCAGGCCAATCCGCTGCTGGAGGAAGTCGACGCCGAAGACGAAGCCGAGGAGGAGCAAGAGCAACCCCAGGAGGAAACCAGCGAGCCCGCCGAAGGCGAAACGGCGGCCGAGAACACAGCCGACAACGTCGACTGGGACGAATACTTCAAGGATGGCTTCCGCGGCGCGGCCACTGAACTCGGCTTCGACGACGAAGACCAGCTGGAGCGGCCGCCGGTCTATGTGCCGTCGGGTCAGGAGCACCTGCGCAACCAGCTCGTGCTGGCGGTCAGCGATCCTAGGCAACGCGAGATCGGCGAGTACATCATCGGTTGCCTGAACGGCGACGGGTTCCTGGCGGCCTCCGTGGCGGAGATCGCCGCGTATTTCGAGATCGACGCGGAAGCGGTCGAAGCGGTCCTGCGCATCATCCAGGGTTTCGATCCGCCCGGCGTGGCGGCCCGCGACCTGCCGGAATGCCTACTGCTGCAGCTCGCGGCGAAGGGCATGGCGGATTCGCCGGAAGCCGAGGTGATCAAGCACCATTTCGATCTACTGAAGACCCGCAAGTTTGCCGACATCGCCCGGGCCATGAAGATCACGCCGCAGGAGGTGCAGGCGTTTGCCGCCAGCATCGGCGAACTGGATCCGCGACCCGGCTTGAGCGTCGCGGTGGAGGGCGCGCGCGCGATCGTGCCCGATCTCGTGGTCGAAAAGGTTTCCGAGGACGACGACCAGTACGTGATCTACCTGAACGACGGCAACCTGCCGCGCCTGCGCGTGAGCCGCGCCTACGACGAAGCAATGCAAGACCCCGCCAGCCGGCAAGACGACGCCGCGACGTTTATCGACGAGAAGCGCCGC
>JAQULN010000277.1 GCA_028718575.1 Candidatus Krumholzibacteriia bacterium
CCGTACGCGGTCCGTCGCCGCCCATCTCCTCGCAATCGAGCAGCACAATGCGTCCGAGCACCTCGCGCCCTGCGTGATTCACATGCAGGCGCTGCCGGTTCTTGAGCGCGCCCTGGTAGTGGGCGAAGAGGTCGACCCGCAGGTCGCAGAGCCTGGTTACCGGCGCCGAGCCGGGCGCCAACACCTGGTGGCCGCGCTCGATGTCGTCCTGCTTGATCCCGTGCAGGGCCAGCGCCAGGCGCTGGCCGCTGCCGCCCCGTTCTACCTTGCGGCCGTGGGCCTGGACTTCGCGCACGCGCACCTTGAAGCCGCCGGGTTCGACCGCGAGCTGGTCGCCGACCGCGACGTCGCCGCTCCAGCAGGTGCCGGTGACCACGGCGCCGGCGCCCGGCATGCTGAAAACCCGGTCCACCGGCAGGCGGAACGGCTCGTCGACGCCGCGCGCCGGCAGCTTCGCGGCCTCGGCGCGCAGCGCGTCCTTCAGCTCGGCAAGCCCCGCGCCGCGATGGGCCGACACCGGCACGATGGGTCGCCCCTCCAGGAACGTGCCCGCCACCAGGTCGCGCGCTTCCTCGGTGGCCAGCTCGCGCATTTCGTCGTCGACGAGGTCGGTCTTGGCGATCACGACCACGCCCCCGCGCACGCCGAGGCTGTCGAGGATCGCCAGGTGTTCGACAGTCTGCGGCATGACCCCCTCGTCAGCCGCCACCAACAGGAACGCCAGGTCGACGCCGCCCGCACCGGCCACCATCTGCCTGACGAACCGCTCGTGGCCGGGCATGTCGACCACGCCGAGCGTCAGACCGTCGCCCAGATCGAGCTCAGCGAACCCCAGCTCGATGCTGATGCCGCGCTCCTGCTCCTCTTTGAGGCGGTCGGTGTTGATGCCGGTCAGTGCCGTGATCAACGCGGTCTTGCCGTGATCGACGTGGCCGGCGGCGCCGAGGATGAAGTGGCGGGACTGCGACATGCGTGCTCCTTGCCGACCGCGGCCCGGTCAGGCGCTCATACGCTGGATCTTGGCGCCCAGCGCCGCCAGTCGTTGCTCGATACGCTCGTACCCGCGATCGATATGATAGACGCGCCGTACCTCGCTCCGCCCGTGCGCCGCCACCGCGGCCAGCACCAGCGCCGCCGACGCCCGCAGGTCGGTCGCCATCACCGGCGCCCCCTGCAATGCCGCCACGCCAGTGACGATGGCCGTGCCGTCGTGTACGTCGATCTGCGCACCCAGACGCTGCAATTCGGCGGCATGGGTGAAGCGGTCGGGATAGATGGTGTCGGTGATGCGGCTGACCCCGCCGGCCAGCGCGGCCGCGGCCATGATCTGCGCCTGCATGTCGGTGGGAAAACCGGGGAAGGGCTCGGTGATCACCCGCACCGGCTGCAGGGGACCGCGGCGTTCGGCCACCACCTGGTCGCCCTCGCTCGCGACCGTGCAGCCGAGGTCGCGCAACACGCCCAGCACCGGCTGCAGGTGGTCGAGCCGGCAACCGCTGAGTCGGATCCGGCCGCCCGCCACCGCCACCGCCGCCAGGAACGTGCCGGCCTCGATCCGGTCCGGGATCACGGTGCACCGCAGCGGAGCCAGCGACGAAACGCCTTCGATATGCAGGGTGCGCGTGCCCAACCCTTCGACGCGGGCCCCCGCGGCGACGAGCGCCTCGCCGAGTTGGACGACTTCCGGCTCGCAAGCGCAGTTCTCGAGCAGGGTCTCGCCCCGCGCCAGCACAGCCGCCATCATCACGTTGCAGGTGGCCCCGACCGACACCGGTTCGAAGCGGAAGCGGCCACCGCGCAGGCCGCGCGGCGCGCGGCTGATGATGTACCCGTGTTCTTCGGTCACCTCGGCGCCGAGCGCGGCCACACCGGCCGTGTGCAGGTCGACCGGCCGCGGACCCCAGGCGCACCCGCCCGGCTTGGAAACCCGCGCCGCGCCGTAGGCCGCGAGCAGAGGACCCAGCACGTAGATGCTCGCGCGCATCTTGCGGACGATGTCGTACGGCGCGGTATGCGACGTTAGCGGGACCGTTGTATCCAGGCGCAGTTCGCCGTTCGCCAGTTCGCCCGCCACGCCCAGTTCGCGCAGCAAGTCCAGGAAGAAGCGCCTGTCGCGCAGGTCCGGCGCGTTCGCCAGCCGCGTTTCGCCGCGGGCCAGTAGGGCGGCCGCCATCAGTGGCAGCGTCGCGTTCTTCGCGCCGGCAATGCGCACGTCGCCCATCAGTGGCGTCGGTCCATCGATCACGAAGTAGTCCATGCTTGGCTCAACCCTCCGGCTGCCGGCCCGTCACCACGCGCGGCAGTTCGTTGTAGTCCCGCTCCAACGCGACCGCTTGAAGTCCCGACGCCGCCAGCAGAGACGGCACGCTCTCACCCTGATCCGCGCCGATCTCCAACGCCAGCCAGCCGCCCGGCCGCAGCCAGTGCGGCGCGGCCGCGGCCAGCGCGCGGTACACCGTCAGCCCGTCCGGCCCGCCGTCGAGCGCGGCCGGCGGATCGCGCCGGACATCCGGCGGCAGCGTCTCGAGATCGGCGCTGCAAATATAAGGCGGGTTGCTCACCAACAGGTCCACCCGCTGGCGCAGTGTCGCCGGAACCGGGTGCAGCAGATCGCCCAACAGCGCGTGGACCCGGCCAGCAACCCCGTGCCGGTGCGCGTTCTCGCCGGTCAACTGCACGGCTCGCGGGTCGACGTCCGTGGCCCAGACCTCGGCGGCCGGCAACTCGAGCGCCAGACTCACGGCGATCACGCCGCTGCCGCAACCGACCTCGACGACTTTGGGCGCCACCAGCCGGTGATCGGGCGGCGTGAGCAGCCGCACCGCTGTTTCCACCAGACGTTCGGTTTCCGGACGCGGAATGAACACGCCGGCCGCCACTTTGAAGTCGCGGGAATAGAAGCCGGTGGCCCCGATGATCGCCTGCAGGGGTTCGCCGGACGCCCGCCGCCGCACCAGGTCCCGATACCGCGCCGTCTCGGCGACGCTGACCGGCCGGTCCGACTGCAGGTAGAGTTCGATGCGCGCCAGCCCCAGCACGTCGCTCAGCAACCGCTCGGCGTTCAGCCGCGCCGCGTCGACTCCCTTGCGCGCCAGGTAGTCGCTGGACAGGGCGATCAATTCGCGGACGGTCTTCACGCGGCCTCCGCCGGGCCGGCGCGTCAGGCGCCGCGGCTGGACGCCAGAGCCAGCGTGCGGCGGTAGTCCTGGATCGCGGCCACCACGTCGTCGAGTTCGCCCTGCATGATGGCCTCGAGATTGTGCACGGTCAACCCGATGCGGTGGTCCGTCAGCCGGCTCTGGGGGTAGTTGTAGGTGCGGATCTTGGCCGAGCGGTCGCCGGAGCCGACCTGGCTCTTGCGTTCAGCCGCGATCGCCGCCTCCTGCTCGGCGATGGCTCGTTCCAGCAGGCGCGAGCGGAGCACCTGCAGCGCCTTGGCTTTGTTCTTGTGCTGCGACTTCTCGTCCTGGCACTGCACGACCAGGCCGGTGGGCAGGTGGGTCACGCGCACGGCGGAGTCGGTGGTGTTGACCGACTGCCCGCCCGGTCCGCTGGAGCGGAATACGTCGATGCGCAGGTCCTTTTCGTCGATCTCGACGTCGACCTCCTCGGCCTCCGGCAACACGGCCACCGAGGCGGCCGAAGTGTGGACCCGCCCCTGGCTCTCGGTCACCGGGACGCGCTGTACGCGGTGCACGCCGCTCTCCCAGCGCAGCACGCCGAAGGCACCCTGGCCGCGCACGGCGTAGATGACCTCCCGAAAGCCGCCCATCTGGCCCTCGGTGGCGGCGATCAGCTCGGTTCGCCAGCCGCGGTGCTCGGCGAAGCGCAGGTACATCCGCGTCAGATCCTCGGCGAACAGGGCGGCCTCGTCGCCGCCGGTGCCGGCGCGGATCTCGAGGATCGCGTCGCGGTCGTCGTTCGGATCGTGCGGCAGCAGCGCCGTTTCGAAATCGGCCAGAGCCGTGTCCAGCCGCGGCTCGAGCGACGCCAGCTCCTCGGTGATCATCGCCGCCATTTCCGGATCCTTCTCGGCCCGCAGAAGCTGGCGGCTCTCGTCGTACTGGGCTTGCAGGCCGCACCAGCGCAGGCCGATCTGGAGCTGCTTCTCGACGCGGCGATGCTCTTGCGCGAGCTGCCGGTAACGCGCCTGGTCCTTGTAGGCGTCGCCATCGCTCAGCTTGGCGGTCAACTCGTCGAAACGCCGGCGCAAGGCGTCCAGGTTTTCCTTCACGCCGAGCCTCCCCGAGGTCCGCCGAACGCCTCCGCGGCGGGCGCGTCGCCTTCCGGCAGATCGAAGTAGATTCGGGTCTTGAAGCCCTCGGCTTCGGGCGTCAGCGCCGCGCGCAGGGCGGCCATGGCCACATCGAGCTGTGAATCGTCGGGTTCGTTGGTCGTGATCCTCTGCAGCCAGAGACCCGGCAGAATGACCGGCCGCAGCCACCAGGCATTGCAGAAGCGTCCCGACAGCTTGATCGCCTCGTAGGCCAGGCCGCCGATCAGGGGCACGAACGCGAGCCGCAGCAGCCGTTCGCCCACTGTCTCCGGCTTGCCCAGGAACACGAAGACGACGATCGAGATGATCATCACGAAGAAGAGGAAGCTCGTGCCGCAGCGCGGATGCAGAGTCGTGAAGGGGCGGGCGCCCGGCGCATCC
>JAQULN010000278.1 GCA_028718575.1 Candidatus Krumholzibacteriia bacterium
CGCAAGAAATCGTGCCCTGAACCCTTGCCTGCGCTCGCGCCCGCGATCAAGCCCGGGATATCCGCCAGCGTGCAACTGCGAAAATCCCCAAGGTCCAGGATGCCCAAGGTGGGCGTCAAGGTCGTGAACGGGTAGTCGGCCACCTTCGGGCGCGCCGCGGTCAGCACCGAAAGCAACGTGCTCTTGCCGGCATTCGGCGCTCCGACCAACCCCACGTCGGCTAGCAGCCGAAGTTCGAGGCGTATCGTCAAGCTCTGGCCAGGCTTGCCGGGCGTCGCCTTGCGCGGCGTCTGGTTGCGCGCGGTGCGGAACTCCCAGTTGCCGCGACCGCCGTTCCCGCCGGCGGCCAGCAGGAAGCGCTGGCCCGGCTCGACCATGTCGACGAGCAGGACGTCTTCCGGCAGCGCGAAAACGCTGGTGCCGCAGGGTACCGGCACGGCCAGGGCGTTCCCGTCCGCGCCGGTGCGCCGGTTGCCGCCGCCGCGCTCGCCGTCGCCGGCTGCGTATTCCCGCCGGTAGCGGAAATCCAGGAGCGTGGTCAACGCCGGATCGGCCACGAGCCAGATGTCGCCGCCGCGGCCGCCGTTGCCGCCATCGGGGCCGCCGCGCGGCACGTATTTTTCGCGGCGCGTCGAGACGCAGCCGTCACCGCCCCGGCCGGCGCGGATACTGATCGTGGCAACGTCGAGGAACACGTGCGGTCACCCTGGAAACGAACGGAGACTTGCCCGCAGACGCTGCGCCGCTTCGACGAGTTCGCTCTCGCTGCGCGCGAAGCTCAACCGCAGGCATCCCGGCGCCCCGAACGGCGCACCGGGAATCGTGGCCAGCTTGGCCTCCGCCAGCAAATGCCTGGCCAGCCGCCAGCAGCCGTCATGGCGCCGATCCGGCGCCAGCAGGTCGCGACAATCGACCATCAGATAGAACGCGCCATCCGGCACGTCGAAGCGGATGCCCGGCGTTCCGCGTAACTGGTCGACCAGCACGTCGCGGCGGCGGTGGAATGCCTCGCGCATCGCCAACACCTCCGCGCGGCAGGCGAACGCCGCCAGGGCCGCTTTCTGGGCGACCGTGCAGATATTGCTCGTGGAGTGGTCCTGCAGGCGTGTCATCGCGTTGATCGTCTCGGGTTCGGCGAGGCCGACCCCGACCCGCCAACCGGTCATGGCGTAGCTCTTGGACAGGCCGGTCACCCGCACGATACGGTGGCGCAGATCCGGCGCGATCTGCACGAGCGATGTGTGGCCGGCATCGGTATAGACCAAGTCTTCGTAGATCTCGTCGGTCAGCACGTACACGTCGCATGTCCGACACCAGTCGGCCAGGGCGGCGAGCTCGTCCTGGTCGTAGACGGCCCCGGTCGGATTCGACGGGCTGTTGAGGATCAGCACCCGCGCCGCGCGCGCGCCCGCGCGCTCGAGGTCTGCCGGTGTGATTTTCCAGCCCGCGGTCGGTGTGACCGCCAGGACTTCGCCGCGCAACGCGGTCACTTGCGCCGGATAGGTCACCCAGTAGGGTACCGGAATCGCGACTTTGTCCCCGGGATTGATCAGCACCGCCAGCGCGTTGAAAAGAACCTGTTTGGCGCCGTTAGAGACGATGACCTCACCCGCGGCGACCGTCGGCCCGCCAGCGTCGCTGTAGTATTGCGCCACCGTCGCGCGGAGTTCGGGAAGGCCGGCGCTTGCGGTGTAGCCGATGCGTCCGTCGGCGAGTGCGGCGCGAGCCGCGGCCAGCACCGGCTCGGGCGTCGCGAAGTCCGGCTCGCCGGCCGTCAGGTTGATCACCGGTTCGCCGGCCTGGATCATGGCCTTCGCCTGGCTGCTCAATTTCAAGGTCGGCGAGTCCCCCAAGGCTTCCGCCAGCCATCCCAGTTGTGTCGTCATCACCGTCCGCTTCCGCTGCTGACCAAAGACCGAACCGCACCGCGGCGAACCCGCACCGGCTCTCTTCGCGGTCGTCTCAACGCCCTGGAAAGAAGCACAGCCGCCCGGCTGCGGGCAAGGAATTCCGCAGATCAACGCGGCGGCGCCGCGGCGAGCGCGGCCGCGACGGGCGCCGGCACCAGACCGGCCAGGGGACCGCCGTGTCGAGCCACTTCGCGCACGAGACTGCTCGAAATCGCCGCCAGGCTAGCCCGCGCCGGCAGCCAGACCGTCTCAAACTGCGGCAGCAGCGTCACGTTCACGCCGTGCAACCCCCATTCCTGTTCGTAGTCGCCGGCGCTGCGAATGCCGCGGATGACGGCACAGGCGCGGCGACGCTCGACCTCGTGCACCAACAGGCCCTCGAAAACCTCGATCGGACAGGCCGCCAACTGTCGATCCGCGGCGAGGCTCGCGGAGACCAGCCGCGCGCGCTGCTCCGCAGGCCAGAAGCCCGCCTTGGCGCCGGCGGCGACCAGCACCACGACGCGGTCGAACAGCCGCACCGCGCGTTGCAGGACGTCGATGTGGCCCAGCGTGACCGGATCGAAAGAACCGGGATACAGCGCCAAGCGTTCCGTCATGGTCAACCTCCGTCGCGTCCGTTGAGGCGCGGGCGCAGCAACGTCAAGGTCGTGCGGCCGTAGGACCGCGCCTGCAGGCGCCAGCCACCGCCGTCTGTGTCCTGCTGGCCGGCCGCCAGCGGGCGCGAGTGTTCCAACACAGCGCCAAGGAGCTTTCCCGGTCCCGCGTCGACCAGGACGCGCGCCAGGTCCTCGGCAAGGTCGCCTGCGTACGGCGGATCGGCCAGCACCAACAGCGGCGGCCCCGCTTGCGCGAGCCGGCACCGCAGCCAGCGGACGGCATCGCCGCGATGCATGCTCCACTGCTGCTGAGGGGCGCCGCAACGCTGGAGATTCTCGCGCACAACCGCCAGACAGGCCGGCGCGCGATCGACGAAATCCACGTGCGCCGCGCCGCGGCTTAGCGCTTCCAGCCCCAGGCTGCCGTTGCCGCAACAGAGATCGGCGACCGCCGCGCCGGGAACCGCTGCCGCCACGATATTGAAAATCGCTTCGCGCACGCGATCGCTGGTCGGCCGCACGTCGCTTCCCGGCAACGTCTGCAACCGCCGGCCGCGCCACGTGCCTCCGGTGATCCTCATGCGCCGCCTCGTGCTGCCGGCGGTACGATTTGCAGGCTGCGGCCGAGCAGCCGGCGCGCCAGGACCGCCGGCTCCTGCGTGGCGTCCAGCCGCAAGCGCGCGGTCGCCGCGAACAGCGGCCGCCGCCGCTGGTACAGCCTGAACAGGCCGTCTTCTCCGAGATGCCGCCAAATAGGCGCCGCTGGCCGGTCCGGTCCCGGCGCGAGGCGCCGCCGCAGGTGCAACCAAGCCGCGTCGAGCCACGCCACGAGCCCGCGCGCACGCAGCACCGCGGCCAGCCCGGAATCCTCGAGGGTCCCCCCGCCCGTGGCCACAACCAGCGCGCGGTCGGGCGCCAGGCCCGCGATCACCTCGGCTTCGAGCTGCCGGAACAAGCGCGGACCGCCCGCCGCGAAGATCTCCGGCAGGGCGCGGCCGTCGCGCTGCTCGACCGCGGCGTCGAGATCGACAATCGGCCGCCCGGTGAGGCGCCCGACTTGCTCGGCCGAGACGGTCTTGCCGCTGCCGTTGAACCCGACCAGGACGATCCACATGCGCCGATCATAGGCAAAAGAAAAGGCCGGAGCAAGCGGCTCCGGCCTCCCCCTGCTCGTTGTCGCTAGAATTCAGACCAGGACTCTTTCACGTCGCCCTGCTTGCGGACCGTCCCCTCCAGCGTCAAGGCATCGCGACCCATGTATTCCTCGGTCACGATGCGCGGCGTCACGAAGATCACCAACTCGCGGCCGCTCTTGACCACGGAGCGATGCCGGAACAACGCGCCCAAGACCGGGATGTCCTTGAGCACCGGCACACCCGATTCCAGCATGTTGTCCACAGCCCGGATCAAGCCGGCGATGATGGCGGTTTCGCCGTTGCGCACCATGACGCGCGTATCTGACTCGGAGGTGTTGATGATCACGCCGCCCTGGACCGTCGCCTGGCTCGATAGGTCGCTGACTTCGTTGACGATATCGAGCGTGATCTGGTCGGGGCTGTTGATATGGGGCGTCACCTTCAACAAGATGCCGATCGTCGTCAACTGGGTGACCGCGTTGCCGGCCTCATCGGCGACGATCAGCGGGATCTTCTGTCCGACCAGGATCTTGGCTTCGCGGTTGTCCGTGGTCGTGATCACCGGATTGGAGATCAACTGGGCGAGGTTCCGTTGCTCCAGCGCATCGAGCCGGGCAACCAGTTCGCCGTAGTTCTGCACCGTGCCCACACGGACGCTGCCGGCCGGATTCTGCACCGGATTGGATATCGACGCGTCGCCGGCGAAGTTCGCGCCGTCTGGCTTGAAGTTGGACAGCGCCCAACTCACGCCGAGCTCGCGCGAGGCGCGATTGTCCAGATCAACCAGACGGGCGTTGATCTCCACTTGCGGCGTCTGCGTGTCGAGCTGCCGCGCCATCTCCTGGATCAATTCGACGCGTTCGGCGATGTCATTGATCAACAGCGAGTTCGTCCGCACGTCGATATCGATGCTGCCGCGCTGCGTGAGCATCAACTTGAGGGCGTCCTTGACCTCGGCGGCGTTGGCGTACTGCAGGGTTGCGATGCCGAGACTGAGTTTGATCAGATCG
>JAQULN010000279.1 GCA_028718575.1 Candidatus Krumholzibacteriia bacterium
GGGCTGAGTTCCTGGCTGGCGGCTCAGTTCGGCGCGAGATTCAACCGCACGCCATACCGGGCGAACGTCGAATACGCCTACGCTCTGGCCGGACAACCGCTCGGGCACAACGGTCGCGCGGTGATCTTGGCGGACAGCTACGGCGGCGGCTACGAGCAGTTGTTTGTCCACCAAGCCAACGGCATCGGGCTCCTGGACCACGACGGCCACAACGTTCGTTCGCTCGATCAGATGAACCTGCCGCCGGAATACGGCCGTCGCGAACCGTTTGCGGCGCTGCTGGCGCCGTATGACATCGACGGCGACGGCCGCAGCGAGGTCGTCGCGGTTGCGCCCCGGCACGATCGGAGCGACTGGCGGCTCTGGGTTCTGGATGTCGATGCCCAGCTGATCAAGGGCGAGGCGGTCTTGCCCGTGGGCGAGGACCGCCGCCGCCCGGACGGCGTCTGGGACGGTGTCTATGTTCCGCTGGCGGCGCTGCCGGTACCCGGCCTGGCATACCCGGCGGTTTTGCTGGCCTGCGTCGTGGGCTTCGATGTCGACGGCCGCGGCTTGCTCGCGGTCGATCCGGCGGCGGGCGAGGTGCTCTGGCGTTACGACATGGGCTGCATCCCGGTGTCCACCGAAATCGCTCTGTGGGATTTGAACCGAGATGGGCAGACGGAGATCATCGTCGTCGCCTGGGGACCCAGCAATCTCAGGCAAGAATGGATCAATCATACGAGTGACGACAGTAGCCGCGTGTTCGTCCTCGGCGCCGGCGGCGAGTTGCACTGGCAACGGGCGCTGAGCGGACCGCACGCGGCGACCAGCCTGGCTGTGGCGGATCTGGACGGCGACAATACGGTGGAAATCGTCACTGTCGCCAATAATCCCAAAGGTGAGGCGGGTCGCCTGTCCGTGTGGTCGCCGAGCGGGGAACTGTTGTTCGACGATCAACGGCCGCAACATCGACCCAACCACGTCAGGATCGTCGACCCCGGCGACGGCGGCTCGCCGCGCGTGATGGTGCTCCATGACGACTACACGCTGGCGGCCCTGCACTGGACCGGCCGCGCGATGGAGACCGTGATCAGCCGCCGCTTGCCGGTCGGAACTCATTTCAACACGGTGCTCGATGCCTGGCCCGACCGACCGGGACAACAGATCGTGCTCGCCGACGTGCACGGCGTGACACTGCTGGACGCGGAGTTGCGGACTTTGGCGCGCATGCCGACCGAAGAAGGCCGCCTTGCCGCACCGGCCTTGGTCTGGCGCGCGCATCAGGATGCCATCTTCCTGATCCTGCCGGGAGCATCCCAATTCTGGTACAGTTTTACGGAGCGGCCGCTGATTCCGATCTGGTTCTGGTTCGCAGCGTTGGCGGCGGCGGTCGTGCTCTGGGCGTTCGTCAGTCAGATAGCGGCGATGCTCGGCCGGCGCGGAGTGACCGCCGGCGGCGAGGTGGAAACCGACCCGGGGATCCTGCGTGCCATGCGCTTGCAGCTTCTGGGAAGCCTCGAAAAAGGCGGGCACGAGAAGATCGGCACTTTGCAATCTCTGCGGCGCCTGGTCTGGCATCTAGATGCCGCCGTTTCCGTGGAAACCGCACGCCAACACGACATGCCGCTGTCGCCGAATACACCGCCCGAGTTCGCGCTCTCGGCGTTGCCGTTGCAGCGGCATCTCGCGGCTATCGCGACGTTCCGCGACGAGTCGCTGCCTCGCTTGCGCGAGGTCGTGTCTCTGGCGCAGCGCACCGCCATGGCTCCCCATCTGGCGGCCACCTGCACCGACATCCTCGACGAGTTGGAGGATTTGCTGTGCACCGCGGACGTCGCTCGACGTAATCCGGCCGACATGCTGAATGTCGCCGAGCGACTGAACCGCGAGGCCGAGGTCGCGTTCCAGCGCTTGCGCCGCGCGGTCGAAGAGACCTTCTGCTGCAGCCTGCCGCGGGCTGTGATGCGGGTTCTGGACGCCCAGGCCGAGGCGTTGCGCGCCGCCGGCGTCATGGTCGAGATCACCGGCGGCGATTCGGCCGACGGCGCGCCGTGGGTGCACATCGATCCGCCCGACCTCGAATTCATCCTCGACAACTTGGTTGGCAACGCCGCGCGGGCGATGGCCGGCGCTCTGCGCAAGGTGCTGCGTGTTGGTTGGACGGATTCCGAGCGCCAGGTTGTTTGCACGGTGGCGGATACCGGGTGGGGCGTCGCACCAGAGGATTGGGAGCGCATCTTCGAGCCCGGCGCCAGTGACCGGCCATGCGGCGGTCTCGGTCTGGTGCGATCGCGCTGCGACCTGCGCGTGTACGGGGGTTCGCTGCGCGTGCAGACGAGCCAGCCTGGACGCGGTACGACGTTCGCGCTGAGCTTGCCGCGGGCGCGCGTCAGCGCGGCGGACGGCGAAGGGGCGGCATCGCTCAGACTGGTCGAACGCAAGGAGCGGGCATGACCGCTGGGGCCCTGGTGCGCCGTCGTGTCCTGATCGCCGACGATGACGACGATTTTCGCCGCGACCTCAGTGCCATGCTGGGGCAGTATTTCGAGGTCTTCACGGTCGCGCGCGGCGAGGCGGTTGTGGAGTGCGTGCGGAACGAAGGCATCGAGGTCGTGCTCCTGGACATCGATTTCGGCGAGGAGCCGAGCGGTCTGGCGGTCTTGGAGTTGGTGCAAGGTTTGGAGGAGCCGCCGCGCACGATCATGCTGACCGCGGAGAACCGCGTGGAGATCGTCGTACGCGCAATCCGCGCCGGCGCGATCGATTATGTCTGCAAACCGCCCAACCTGGTCGAACTGATCCACAAGATCGAACGCTGCCTGGATGAACTGGCGCTGCAGCGCAAGACCCGGCTGTTGTCAGGCCGCCTCGAGCAGGCCAGCGGCGAGTTGATCGCCGAAGATCCTCTCTCGCTCCGCATCGTGCGCCAGGTCGAAAAGGTCGCGCCGACCGATACGACCGTCCTCTTGACCGGCGACAGCGGCACCGGCAAGGAAATGGTCGCGCTGCGCCTGCATCAACGCAGCCGCCGGGCGCGCGAGGTGTTCCTGCCGGTCAACTGCACGGCGATTTCCCCCAACCTGATGGAGTCGACGCTGTTCGGCCATATGCGCGGCGCCTTCACCGGCGCCGATTCGGATCACCCCGGCCAGTTCGAGCTGGCGGACGGTGGCACGCTGTTCCTCGACGAGATCGGCGACAGCCCGCCGGATCTGCAGCAGAAACTGCTGCGCGTGATCGAATCGGGGCGTTTCCAGCGCGTGGGCGGCAACAAGGAGATCGCGGTCAACGTGCGCCTGATCGCGGCGACGAATCGCGACCTGGAAGCGCTGCGCGCGGCCGGCAGATTCCGCGACGACCTCTACCACCGGATCAATGTCTACCGCATCCACCTGCCGCCCCTGCGCGAGCGACCGGGCGATATCATGCCGCTGGCCATGAGTTTTCTTGCCCGCTACGCGGTGGAGCAGGGCAAGCCGGTTTGCGGCTTCAGCGAACAGGCGGCCGAGTATCTGCAGTCGGCGAGTTGGCCGGGCAACGTACGCGATCTGCGCAACACCATCGAGCGCGCGGTGATCAATTGCGAAGGCGAACGCATTCGCCTGACCGACCTGACGGTCGGCGGTGCCGGCGCCAAGTACGCGATGCTGACCCGCGAGGACGCCAAGAAGCGCGCCGAACGCGAATTCTACGTGAGTTATCTGAGCGCTCAGCTCGAACTTGCCGGCGGGAGCGTCAAGGAGGCGGCGCGGCGCAGCGGGGTGCTGCCGTCCAGCTTCTCCCGCTTGTGCAAGGACTATGGCGTTCGCGTGGGAGACGAGGAACAAGGCTAGCCCGGATTATTCATGAAGGACCGCCGCGAGAAAGTAGAAAATGCTTGCCAGGACGTGGGCTCGTAAGGATCGGCGAGGGAGGCGTACCCAAGGCTGTACGTTGACCGAGCCGATCCGAGAACGCGCATCCTGGTAAGCATTTGACCTTTCGCAGCCGGTCCTTCATGAATAATCCGGGCTTCTAGAGAGGCCATACCCACAGGATCACCGGCACTCCGACCGCGATCACGATCAGCTCGATCGGCAGTCCCAGCCGCCAATAGTCTCCGAAGCGAAATCCGCCAGGACCAAGAATCAGGGTGTTGTTCTGATGCCCGATCGGTGTCAAAAACGCGCACGATGCGCCGACTGCGACAGCCATCAGATAGGGGTCGGCGTTCACGCCCAGGGCGATCGCAGTACTGAGTGCGATCGGGCACATCACGGCGGCGGTGGCGGCGTTGTTCATGAAGTCCGAGAGGGTCATCGTCACGATCAAGATCAAAACGACTCCTGCCACCGCGTTGCCCCGCGCGACTGATGTCAGCAGGAACTTCGCAATCAGGTCTGCAGCTCCACTGCTCTCCATTGCGCCAGCCACCGGCATCAGGGCGCCCAGAAGGACGATCACCGGCCAGTCGATCGCTTCGTAGACCTTGCGCGGCGGCACCATGCGGAAAACCATGGCCGCGAGCACGCCGCCGGCGAAGGCGATGGCGGCCGGTAGAAGTCCGAAGGAGGCGGCGGCAACCGCAACCGCCATCAAGAGTCCGGTGAGCAGCGCTTCGCGCGGGCGCGGCGGCAAGCGCAGGGCGCGATCAGCCAACGGCACGCAGCCCGACGACACGGCGAACTCCC
>JAQULN010000280.1 GCA_028718575.1 Candidatus Krumholzibacteriia bacterium
CCGGCAGGCTTTGGCCGCGATCGATCCCGACCGCGCCGTGCGTTGCTGGCTCCTGTGGACCGCGCCCGCTCTGGCCGCTCACCGCTTGACGGAGGTGCGCTGATGGCTCTGTCCCTGGTGGTGCTGCTGTCCCTCGGATTCGGCTACCTCGCGGTGGCGCTCGTGTTCGCCGCCCGCCAGGAGGCGTTGTTCTTCAAGCCGCGGCGCGCACTGTCCGCCCTGCCGGCGGCGGTCGGCCTGGCATGCGAAGACCTCGCGTTGACCGCCCCGGACGGTGTTTCGCTGCACGCCTGGTGGGTGCCGGGTCCCGCGTCGCCGGCGCCCGGGCTGCCCGGTCGGTTCTTCACGCTGCTCTACCTGCACGGCGCCAACGTCAACCTCGGCGACCGGCTCGATGCCTTGCGGTTCTGGCACGACCTCGGCTTCGACGTGCTCGCTCTTGACTATCGCGGCTACGGACGCAGCGGCGGCCGCGCGAGCGAAGCCGGGTTGCACCGCGACGTGCAGACAGCGTGGGACTGGTTGGCCGGGCGCCGCGCGATCCCCGCCGGCCGGATCATGATTGCGGCCGAGAGCATGGGGGTCAGCCTGGCGCTGGCGTTGGCCGGCGCGCAGCGGCCGGCGGGGCTGGTTCTCGAGGCGGGTTTCACGCGGGCCGCAGACGTGGCCGCCCGGCGTTATCCGTGGCTGCCGGTGCGGTTGCTCTGCCGCCTGCAACTGGCCGCGGAGGATCTCATCGGCGGGGTGCGCAGCCCCAAACTCCTGGTGCACAGCGTGGACGACCGCGTCGTGCCGATCAGCCTCGGCCGGCGCCTGGAGCGCCGGGCCGCGCCCCCGTGTCGGTTGCTGAAGGTTCGCGGTGCCCACGCGCGCGCCTGCGTCGAAGCGGGACCGCGCTACCGGGACGGACTCTGTCGCTGGTTGGAGGCATTGGAAATGCGCGACGGAGTCGCGTGACGGCGCGACCCCGTGGCGCCGGACTCGGGAAGGTGGGGTGTCGCTGCCGGCCGTTCAGTCCTGCTTCTTGAGTTCGTCGCGCATGCGCTGCAACTCTGCCTTGAGGTTCTCGAGTTCGATTTTCAATTCGGCGAGATCCTCACGTTCGAGCTTGAGCTTCAGCGTCAACGAATCGTCGGCACCCTCGCCGCGCCGCCAGTCGAAGACCCACGGCGCCCCGGGGGCGTCCGGTTCGCGGGGCAGGAATCGCCGGATGGCCTCGCTCAGATTGGTCCGCGCGGGCGTGCTGGCCAGCGTGACCGTGTACTCTTGCTCCTTGCCGTTGCGCGCGATGCGCACCACGGTTTCGTCGCCTGGCTTGGTTTCAGCCAGCAGATCCACCAGCGCGCCGGAACTGCGGACGTTCTTGCCGTTGAGGGCGATGATGACGTCGCCGACCGCGAGGCCCGCCTCGGCGGCCGGGCTGCCCGCGACGACCTCGCTGATTTGCGCTCCCTCGCGCGTGGCTGCGTTTTCGTCCGCATCGCTGGTCACGACGCCCAGGAAGCCGCGGGTCAGATTGGTCAGACCCAGGTCCTTCAGGATGATCTTACGATCTTGGTCGTCGCCGCTGAACCAGCGCCAGACATCCTTGTCGCCGAACAGGCTCCGGCCGTCGACGTGGCGCTGTGGCCGCTCGCCGGCCGTGACCTTGAGCCGGCGCTGCTTGCTTTCGCGCAGGACCGTGATCTTGAGTTCGTCGCCCGGCTGGCGGTCCCGTAGTATGCGCGTGATATCGCGGGTACCAGTGATCGATTCGCCGTCGATCTGCAAGATGACGTCGCCGCTTTCCAGACCGGCGTTGTCGGCGGGTGAGCCGGCAGTCACTTTGTCCACCAGCACACCGATCCCTTCGTCGAGTTTCAAGGCGCGCGACATGCTGGGCGACAAGCTCGACATCGTGATGCCCAGATAGGCGTCTCCGGCCGCGGCGGCGCCGGCCAGGGATGCGAGCCAGACGACGGCGAGCAGGGCCGCCGCCGGCAGGATCCGAGTGTGCGGCAGGTGGGTGGTCATGGCGTTGCCTTTCGCTAGACGTCGGCGCGCCACGCTCACGGCGCGCCCAACGTGATCTAACGACAGAAGCGGCCCGGTTGTTGCAACCGGGCCGCAAAAAAAACGTCCCTGCTTGATTGGGCTCAGCGCGCCAAGACCACCCGCCGTACCGCCGATCCGGCGTCGCTCCGCAGCCGCACGAGGTAGACCCCCGACGGGGCGGCGCGCCCGTTGTGGTCCGTGCCGTTCCAGCGGGCGGCAAAAAGGCCGTCCGCGGCGGCCTGGACGGCAAACGACGCCACGCGCCGTCCCGCCAGGTCGTACACCGCGAGCGCGGCCTGTTCGCCGGGCGGCAACGTGCCGGTGAGATTCACTTGCGGGTTGAACGGATTCGGCCAGGCGTCCAGGCTCGCCGGGGCGACGGGCGTCGCGCCGTGCTGCACCGCGACCAATTGGTCCGGCCGCGCCAGCATGATCTGCCGAGGTTGGGGCACGCCCATGATCGTGTCTGCGAACGTCCAGGCGAAGACAGGCTGATCGGTCGTGGTCAGAGCCATAGCCACGTTGTCGCTGAGCCCGACCGACTCGTAGCCGTCGAGCGGGTCGCCGCGGTCGGTCCAACCGTTCGCGTTCCAGACCCAGTACTCGAGATCGCGCCGCTCGAGTTCCATGATCTCGTTGGCGCCCCGCTGCAGCCAGAACGCGTGCACGCGTCCTTGGCTGTCGGCACGGATCACGGGCGACCGGGGCCAATCGAAGTAGCAGTAGTGCAGGGTGAGCTGCCGCGGCTCCGACCAGACGCCTGCGATATTCTGATCGGAGGCGTGGATGACATTGCAGGGGCAAGTCGGTTGCGGCCCCAGCGAGAGTAGATACTGGGCGCCCGACGCGCTCGCGGCGACGTCGAACGCCGTGCCATAGTAACCCGGGAACGGCACTGTCTCTTCGGGCAACCAGCCGCTGTCCGGCGCTTCGCTCCGGTAGCACAGTGTCTGTCCGTCGCGGAAGTAGTAGACCCGCGGCAAGGGTTGCGGCCAACTTGGTACCTCGGTGACCTGCGGCGCGCCAAACGCGTCCATGTCGAGGTCGTCGGCGATGACCGTGATGTCTTCGCTGTTGCTCTTGTAGAGTCGCAGCAGCAGCACGGACTGCCGCAGGTCGGCGCCCGTGGCCTCGAACGTGATCCACGCGACATCCCAGCCCGGGGCGGCCACCCCGTGGACATCGAGGTCCACGTAGGTGAGGTCGTAGCCGGTCTCGATGACGCGCGGCGGATCCAAGAACTCTGTGTCATAAGCGAAGTTGACGAAAATGCGGGAGCCGGCGGCCCAGGTGAGCATCAGTCCCTGCCAGGTCAAGACGACCTTGGGGCTGTGGCCGTCTCCGTGATGCTGCGGGACGCGGAAGGCGCCGTCGCCGCCAGTGGGGAACGTGGGCAGGCCGCAGGTCCAGATCTGCTGCTCGGCGTCCTGCCAGGCGACAAGGGTTCGCTGTGTGTGCGATTGCGCGACCGACGGGTAGTCGCAGTCCACGGCGCTGTTGCTGATCGGTTCGACGACGAGGCCGGCGGTGGAGGTGCTGATGAGAAGAGTTACGAAGAAAGCGGAGTAGTGGGCGAGGCGAGACATGGCAACCTCCTCATTGCCAGAGACGAGTCGAGAACGCGGACAATGATTATACCACGTCGCGGGTGTGAACGAAAAACAACTATTAGTATCACGCGCCCGGTTCGCGCGGGTTCGCCGGGTCAGCGAGACCGAGTATGAACTGCAGCAGGCGATCGCTGCGGAAGCGACAGACGGCCGGACCCGCCGCGCCGGGCAGCGGTAACTCTGCTTGTACCACTTGCCCGCCCCACGGCACGAGGTAGCTGAAGCCTTGCCGATCGGGGGCCAGGCTGGCCGGCTGCGGCTGGCCGGGCAAGTACAAGACCTGCATCGGCAGCAGGCCGCAGAAACGGATCAGTGAGGCCTGCGCTTCGGGGGTGAGGTCGTCGCCGAGGGTCAACCGCCAACCGCGGGCGGCGGCGATGCGCAGCGCGCGCCGGTACGGCAGGCGCGGATGGCCCAGCGTGATCGCGCGATCGAGTCGCGTGACATTGGCGCCGCCGATCAAGTCGGCCGAAAAGCATCGGGCCAAACGTTTGAGACCGGCCTCGGCGACGTCGCAGAGCCAGCTCAACGAGAGACCGGGCTGGCAGAACATGGACTCGTCGGGATTGCCGCCGGTCTCCAGCCGCAGGCCGTGATCAGCAACCATGGCCTTCAACTCGCCGAGCAGGAGCTGGCGGGCTCTGGCGATCTGCTGGGGTGGCAGCGGTCGGCCGGGGGCGAGGAATTTGCCGCTGTGGGGGAGGTGCTGGGGGGTGCTGTACATGGCGGGGCTCCTTTCGGCGCTCACGGACGCCGCTTAAAGGTGCTGCAATTTGGCTGCTGCACGATAACAGCCAGCGCCGCCGCCGTCAATCGACTTCGTGGTCGGCCAGCAGACGGAGGTTGTCGATCTGCCAGACCAGCGGGCCGGGGCCGCGCCGCGAGGCGAACACCGACAACGCAATGATCTCCCGGCCGGTGACGGCGCGCTGGCGATCCCACGTAACCAGGTCGGCGAGGCGGACGGTCAAGGTTTGCC
>JAQULN010000281.1 GCA_028718575.1 Candidatus Krumholzibacteriia bacterium
CCCGGCGTCAATTGCTGGTTCACCGGCCAGCATGTCGCAGGCCAAAGCGTCGGCTACAGCGATGTGGACAACGGCCACACGACGCTGACCACGCCGACCTACGCCGTGAGCGGCTTCAGCAGCGTGCAGGTCAGCTACTATCGCTGGTTCACCAATGATCTGGGCAACAGCCCGGGTGAGGATCCCTGGACCGTCGACGTCTCGAACGACGGCGGGCAGAGCTGGACGAACTTCGAGTACACCCTGGTTTCGAACAACAGCTGGCAGCCCGTGAGCTTCGTGCTCAACGACTATTTCCCGATCCCGTCGCAGCTGCGGTTGCGGTTCCGGGCAGTCGATAACGGCGCGGGTTCGTTGGTCGAAGCGGCAGTCGATGATCTACGCATCACGGGCAATGCGGTCACGCCGGATTTGTTGCCGCCGGTGGTCACGGTGACCGGCCCGACGGGCGGCACCTACGTCAACGGGCAGTTCTTGAACATCACCTGGAATGCAGCCGATGATGTCGGCGTCGTCCACGCGAACGTCTGGCTGTCCCTGGACGGTGGGGCGACGTTCCCGATGTTGCTGGCGGCCGGACCGCTCGACGGCAGCTACCAGTGGTTGATCGCCGCGCCGGCGGGCCAACCGAGCTACCTCTGCCGGGTGCGGGTCGAGGTGCTGGACGCGGTGTCGCGATCGGCGCAAGACATCTCCGACGCCGATTTCACCATTGTCACCGCCAGCACCGATGTGCCATCGCCCCGGTTCCTCCAACTGGCGCAGAACCAGCCCAATCCGTTCAATCCGCAAACGGTCATTGCCTTTGATCTGCCCCGCGAACAACCCGTGCAACTGCGCGTCTACGACGTGCAGGGCAAGCTGGTCGCCACGCTCCTGCACGGACGCCAGGCAGCCGGGCGGCACGAGGTGACCTGGCGCGGGCGCGACGATCAGGGCAACGAGGCCGCCAGCGGGATGTACTTCTACCGCTTGCAGACCGCGGACGGTGATCTGGTCCGCAAGATGATGCTCTTGAAATAATTCGCGCATGGTGACACATTCTCGACATCGCAACGCGGCGGCCGGCTCGACCGGCCGCCGCACCCGTGACTGCTGTGGGAAGGGGCGGGCATGAATCCGTCAGTCTGGAAACGTTGGGCGGCCGCAACCGTCGCGACGGCGGCTGTCGCAGTGGCTGTGGCCGGGTGTACGACGGACGAGTTTCGCGATGCTGCGCGCGACGCCGCACCAACCGCGGACGCCGAGACGGCGATCGCTCCCGCCGATTTGGAGGTCGCGATCGGTCTTTTTCGGCGCTACACCGGCGCGCGCTGGCGTCCGGTCACTGACGGCAGGTTCGAGATCCGAGACGAGAGCCATCTCAAGGCCGAGGTCGTGCTGCGCAACATACGGCCTCGGCGGATCTACAGCGTACACCTGGTCTGGATCCGGCCCGATGGCCGCGAGATGTTCCGGCGCTACGCGGAGATTGAACGGCACGAGGTCCGCTTGCCGGAACAGGTCGCGCCCGACTCGACGGGGATGTTGCCGGCGGATGTCCTGGCGTCCTGGCGGGATCGATTCGACGAGAAAACCGCCAAGAAGCTGGCCGCGCGCCTGGCGGGAGATCCGCAAGCCGTCGCGGCGGTCCATGACGTGGTCTACAAGAAAGCGGTCGATCTGCACTATGAGCAGCGGTCGTACGACATCGCGGCCGAGCCTGTGGCCTCATTGGACTCTCGTTTGAATCTGTCGCGCGAGAAGGAGCGACAGCCTGGGCGCTACTACTTTCGCGTCTACCTCGATCGCCGCCTGCTGAAAGAGGTGCCGTTCGACGTGGAAGGCTGATTGCCTTGCCGCCGCCTGCGGCGGCCAACGCGGGACGGAGGTCGGGCTTTCGCCGACAAAGCCGGCGGTGCCGAGACGACATCGCGTAAAAACTTCGGCCTTGCTGACAAGCGGTTCTGCCATTTTGACACACCCGT
The DNA here is from genome assembly GCA_028718575.1 of Candidatus Krumholzibacteriia bacterium. GTDB lineage: Bacteria > Krumholzibacteriota > Krumholzibacteriia > LZORAL124-64-63 > LZORAL124-64-63 > Glo-17. Next base: position 1,968 of record JAQULN010000281.1, read on the forward strand.
AGCCATTTTCTCCACAAAATGAGCTGATGGACGATTTTATGGTTGCGAGCGCCGCTGCCTTCCCTATATTCCTCCCCGCTTAGCAGTCTCAGGGTGCGAGTGCTAATACCTCGACACGTTCCCGGGACCAACCACAAGATCCACTCTACGAGGAGGCAGAACATGGCCATCGCGATCAAGCCCCTGGCCGACCGGGTGATCGTGCAGCCCATGGAGGGCGAGACGATGAAGGGCGGCATCATCATTCCCGACACCGCCAAGGAAAAGCCGCAGCAGGGCAAGGTCATCGCCGTCGGGCCGGGCCGCGTGGACGACAGCGGCAACCGCGTGGCGCCCGAGGTCAAGAAGGGCGACACGGTGCTCTACGGCAAGTACGCCGGCACCGAAGTCTCCGTCGGCGGCACGGATTACCTGATCCTGCGCGAAGGCGACATCCTCGCCATCCTCTAAACATCCGGGATTTCGCCGGCGGGCGGAGCCGGCCGGCGGTTGCAAAAGGAGCAGAGCCCATGGCCAAGCAGATCAAATACGCAGAAGACGCGCGCGAGCAGCTCAAGCGCGGCGTCGACATGCTTGCTGACACGGTCAAGATCACCCTCGGTCCGCGCGGGCGGAACGTGATTCTGGACAAGAAATTCGGCGCTCCGGTCGTCACCAACGACGGCGTGACCATCGCCAAGGAGATCGAGCTGAAGGAACCCTTCGAGAACATGGGCGCCCAGATGGTCAAGGAAGTCGCCAGCAAGACCAACGACGTGGCCGGCGACGGCACGACGACGGCGACCGTGCTGGCGCAGTCCATCGTGCACGAGGGGTTGCGGAACCTGGCGGCTGGCGCCAACCCCATGTTCATGAAGCGCGGGATCGAGCAGGCGGCCGCGGCGGCGGTCGAGGCGATCAAGAAGCAGGCCAAGCCCGTCAAGGATAGTCAGATCATCGCGCAGGTCGCCGCGATCTCGGCGAACAACGATGCGGAGATCGGCAAGCTCATCGCCGACGCGATGGACAAGGTCGGCAAGGACGGCGTGATCACGGTCGAGGAAGCCAAGGGTATGGAGATGGAGCTGGACGTGGTCGAGGGCATGCAATTCGATCGCGGCTATCTGAGCCCCTACTTCGTGACCAACGCGGAGCAGATGCGGGTCGAACTGGAGGAGCCCTATATCCTGATCCACGACAAGAAGATCAGCAACATGAAAGACCTGTTGCCGATCCTCGAGAAGATCGCGCAGATGGGCCGCCCCTTGCTGATCATCGCCGAGGACATCGAGGGCGAAGCGCTGGCCACGCTCGTGGTCAACAAACTGCGCGGCACGTTGAGCGTGGCGGCGGTGAAGGCGCCTGGTTTCGGCGACCGCCGCAAGGCCATGCTCGAGGACATCGCCGTGCTGACCGGCGGCCGCGTGATGAGCGAGGAAGCCGGCCTCAAACTGGAGAATACCACCACGGCGGATCTCGGCCGCTGCGCCAAGATCACCATCGACAAGGACAATACGACGATCGTCGGCGGCAAGGGCAAGACGGGAGACGTCAAGGCCCGCGTGGCGCAGATCCGCGCCCAGATCGAGGATACGACGAGCGACTACGATCGCGAGAAACTCCAGGAACGCCTGGCCAAGCTCGCGGGCGGCGTCGCCGTGATTCGCGTCGGGGCGTTCACCGAGGTCGAGATGAAGGAGCGCAAGCACCGCGTCGAGGACGCTTTGCATGCGACCCGCGCCGCCGTTGAGGAAGGCATCGTGGTGGGAGGCGGCGTGGCGCTCCTGCGCGCGAGCGAGACGGTCAAGAAGCTCGATCTGACCGGCGAAGCCGCCGTGGGCCGCGATATCGTCGCGCGCGCCATGGAGGAGCCGCTGCGGCTCATCGCCGAAAACGCGGGCGTCGAGGGCAGCCTGGTCGTCGCGCGGCTGCGCGAGGAGAGGAAGGGCAGCAACATCGGCTTCAACGCAGCCACGCGCGAGTACGAGGACCTGATGGCCGCCGGCATCATCGATCCGGCCAAGGTTGCGCGCTCGGCCCTGCAGAACGCCGCGTCGATCGCCGCGATGCTGTTGACCACCGAAGCGTGCGTGACGGAGATCCCTGAGAAGGATACGCCGCCGATGCCGGGCGGCGGTATGGGCGGGATGGACATGATGTAAGACGTTGCTCCGGCGGCCGCTCCGGCGGCCAGCACGAGTGGCGGTTGCAAACGGCCCTCCCGCGGCGCGGGAGGGCCGCCGTTAATTCTGTCGGCGCCGCCGCGGCTGGCGGCTCGACGCAGAGCCGCAGGCGGCGGTCGCGGTACCGCGGAACCGCCGCGGGCGAAAACCGCGCTTGGGCTGGGTCGGCGGTCTGCGCTACATTCGGCGGCATGCGCATCCTGCAGATCGGGAAATATTACGCGCCGGCCAGGGGCGGCATGGAAACCGTCCTGCGGAACATGACCGAAGGGCTGCTCGCCGCGGGCCACGAGGTGCGCGTGCTGGTTGCCGGAGACGCGCGCCGCACGAGCCGTGAGGACCTGCCCGGTTCGGCGGGCGGACTGATCCGCGCCGGCGTGCTGGGAACCTGGAGCAGCCAACCGCTGGCGCTGGGACTGCCCCGGCTGCTGCGCTGGGAAATCGCGCGCTTCCAACCGG
>JAQULN010000282.1 GCA_028718575.1 Candidatus Krumholzibacteriia bacterium
CGTCGTGGACACCGCCGTGGCGATCGCAGAACCCGCGATTCCGGCAGCCGCCGCGGCGCAGATCACCGCCTGGCCCAATCCGTTCAATCCGCGCGTGAACGTGTCCTGGTCGTTGCCCGCGCCGGCCCGCCTGGATCTCGACATCTTCGACCTGCGCGGCCGCCTGGTGCAGCGGATGTTGAGCAACGCCGCGGTCCCGCTCCAGGGTCATGTCACCTGGAACGGAACCGATCTCGCCGGCCGCGCGCTGCCCAGCGGCGCCTACCTGGTGCGGCTGCAACCCGAGGGCCAGCAGGCGTTGGTGCAACGCATCACGCTGGTCCGCTGACCCCGATCATTCTCGAGGACCCGGCCGCGGGACGACCGACGTCGTCCCGCAGTCGGGTCGGCCTCGACCTCCACCGCGGCCATCGCTATATTGGGCGCCGTGCGCTCGACCATTCCCAACCGGAGGTTCCCCGTGATCCGCCACGTTTTGTCTCGTCACGCCGGCCGCTGGACCGCCGTCCAAGCCGTCGCAATCGTTGCAACTGTCGCCGCTGTCGCCGCTGTCGCCGCTATCGCACCCGCCACGGCGATTGCCGAACCCGCCGCCGCTCGTGAGCCTCATGCGTTTTCGGTCCACGACATGCTCGCCATGCTGCGCATCAGCGATCCCCAGGTCTCGCCGGACGGCAAGCTGGTCGTGTTCGCGGTGCGCGAGACCGATCTCGAGGCCAACCGTGGTCGCACCGATCTGTGGCTGGCCGACACGGCGGGCCGCAATCCCGCGCGGCCGTTGACCCGCAGCGAGGCCGGCGAGTGGAATCCGCGCTGGTCCAACGACGGCAAGATCCATTTCCTGAGCAACCGCAGCGGCGGCGCGCAGATCTGGGTGATCGATCCGCTCGGCGGCGAGGCGTCGCAACTCAGCGCGACTCCACTGGACATCGCAGCGTTCGAGCACGCGCCGGCGCTGGGCGGCTACCTGGTCGCCATGGAGGTCTACCCCGGGCTGTCGCCCGCCGCGACCGCCGCCCGCGACACAGAACTGGCCGCCGACAAGCGATCGGGCCTGGCCTATGACGAACTCCTGTTCCGACACTGGGACACCTGGGAGGACGGCAAGCGAAGTCACCTGTTCATCCTACGACCCGACGGAAGCCACGTCGACCTGATGCCGGAGCTGGATGCCGATGTGCCGACTCGGCCCTGGGGCGGCATGGAAGAAGTCGCGGTCGCTCCCGGCGGCGGCGAGGTTTTGTTCACCGCCAAGATCCTGCCGGGCAGCGAACCCGCCTGGAGCACCGACTACAATGTGTACGCGGTCGCGACCGACGGCTCCGGCCGCATCCGCAACCTGACGGCCGACAATCCCGCCTGGGACACCGGACCTGTCTTCTCGCCCGATGGCAAGACCGTCGCCTGGCTGGCCATGCAGCGACCGGGTTTCGAGGCCGACCGCTTCCGCGTCGAGCTGCGCAGCTGGCCCGATCTCGGCCAACCGCGCCGGCTCGAACTCGCGTACGACGGCCTCGACCTCAGTCCCGGCGATCTGCTCTGGGACCCAGCCGGACGCACGCTTTATGTGACGGCGCCCTATCTCGGCCAGCGATCCGTCTTCGCGATCGACGTCCGACGCGGCACGACCCGGCTCGTCGTGCGCGACGGCAGCAACGGCGCGGTTGCCTGGGCCGGTGACCGCCTGCTCTATCTCAAGCAACATCTGCGGTCGCCCAACGAGATCTACACCGCGCGCCCAGACGGCCGCGACGAGCGGCGCCTGACCGGCCTGAACGACGCGAACCTGGCGGCCTGCCGGATGGGCGAACCGGAGCAGTTCACCTTCCAAGGCTGGGACGATCACACGGTCTACGCCTATGTGGTCAAGCCGTACGACTGGAGCGAAGAGGCGGTCCGCGCCGGTCGCACCTGGCCGGTGGCGTTCCTGGTGCACGGCGGTCCACAGGGCTCGTTCGGTAATGACTTCCACTACCGCTGGAATCCCCAGGCCTACGTGGGCGCCGGCTTCACCACGTTGGCCGTCGATTTCCACGGCTCGGTGGGCTACGGCCAGGCGTTCACCGATGCGATCAGCGGCCATTGGGGCGACCGTCCACTCGAGGACCTCGAGAAGGGACTGGCGGCGGCGTTGGCGCGTTATCCCTGGATGAACGGCGATCACGTAGTCGCGGCCGGCGCTTCCTACGGCGGTTACATGATCAACTGGATGCACGGCCAGCCGTTCGGCCGCAAGTTCCGCGCGTTCGTCACCCACGATGGCAATCTCGACGAACAGATGGCCTACTTCGACACGGAAGAGCTGTGGTTCCCCGAGTGGGAGCACGGCGGCACGCCATGGGAGAATCCGGCGGGGTATCAGAAACACAACCCCATCAACCATGTGCAGAACTGGCACGTGCCCACCCTCGTGATCCACGGCCAGCTCGACTACCGCGTGGTCTACACGCAGGGCCTGAGTACCTTCACGGCCTTGCGGCGGCAAAATGTCCCGGCACGCCTGCTCTTTTTTCCGGATGAGAACCACTGGATACTCAAACCCCACAACTCCATCCAGTGGCACGAGGAGGTCATGGCCTGGCTGACGCGCTGGACGCGGGATTGAGCCCGAAAGATTCCGCTGATCGTTGTCACGTGAACGAGCCTGTGCGAATCCCGCGCAGGCTCGTTTCGTCGGTGGCTGAACGAACCCCGCCGCGATGCTCGCCGCTGGCGTGCAGCCGGTGCGCTGGCGGCTACGCGGCTCGCCCGTAAGACGCTCCTCGCCGTCGGCACACTCCTTGCTTCTCGCCGTCCGATCGGCCAAGAACCTCATTCGCGACGAAGAGCAATCCGCATGGGACGTCGACAAGTACTCCCGACGCTGACCGTCCTGCTCCTTGTGCTAGCCGGCGCCGCGGTCAGCGCCCCGGATCCGGTCCGGGTCTTCTCGCAACATGGGATGGCGAGAGGTCTCGACGGCCGGCCACTGACCCCGGTTGTCCTCGACCCGGACAGCCGCGACGACCTCGCCGAACTCGCCTTCGACCTCGGCCGCGGCCGCGTGCTCGTCTTGCGCACCAATCTGTCGCCGGAGCGGCGCCACGATATAGCCGACCTGGCCGCAGCCGTCCGCCGCTGCCACGAGTTCGTCGAACACGCGACCGGGCGGCGAGTTCAGGGCGACATGCTCCTTTACCTCATGACGTTCCCCGAGGTGCCGCGGGCGTACACGTTTCGCGTCGAACTGGACGCGGGGGACCGCTGGAGCCAAATCCGGCTGGCGCTACTGAACGATCGCGAAACGCTTACCGGCGTCACGGCCTCTCTCCACTTGCAGCATCTTCTCTATGCCACGCTACCGCACGAGTTGGGGCATCATCTGATCAACGCCGAGCCCACCGTCCTACAGGACATCGACAACCGACCATCCTATTACACGCGCTGGTTCACCGAAGGCGTCTGCGAAACACTGGCCTTCCGCTTCGCGCAACGGGAATGCCCGGCGCACGCCTGGCGGATCCTGCGCGAACGCAGGGTCGATCGTGTGCTCGAGTCGAACGGTCTGCGCGGCCACCTGCTCGGTTGGGCCCAGTCCGATCGACATGATTGGGACTTGGAGTCCGATCTCTACGGCGGCGCCATGCTGCTGGTGATGGAGTGGTTACAGTGGGAGCCTCTGCCCGACCTGCTCGCGTCCCTGGCGGCGACCGGCGGACAACACGACGGCACCCTGCTCCTTGAGCGTCTGTGTCGCACAGCCAATATGACCGTGGCCGAGATCTTCGAACACGCTGCACAGCGCGGCAGCGACTTGCTGGCACCCATCTGTTCCCTGCGGTGATGTCGTCTGACGCAGGGAGAACCGGCTCCCGAGCCGGCTCCCCCTGCGTCGTTACGGGTTTGCGCGATCAAGCGAGGTTACCGGCCCCGCTCATCGTCACAGGCCCAGTTTCTCGACGGCCTCGTACGTCAGGCCTCCGACCGCCAGATTCGCGCTACGCTGGTACGACTGCAGCGCCGCGTTGGTCTGCTGGCCGAAGATGCCGTCGATCGGGCCGGGGTTGTGACCCTTGTCACGCAGAGCGATCTGCAATCGTTTGACGAAGTCCGGTCCCATGTTGGTTTCGCATATGATCTCCCGCCACGTCATGTAGCCGTCCGAGGTCTTCACCCAGCGAGTGACGGTCTGGTACTCGGCGGGTACCTCGGTACGAACCTCGCGGGCCTCGGCGACCTGGCGGCGTACCTTCACCGTCTCGTACTTGGCCGGGATTTCCACGCGCTTGGTCGTCGCAGGCGCCACCTCGACCTGTTTGCGGATCGTCTTGTACTCGGCGGGAACCTCGACCAGGCACATGATCTCGCCGGTTGTGGCGTCGACGCGCTCCACGGGGCCGCGGCCCTGCTTCCACACCGTGTGGGCTTCGCGCACCAGGATCCGTTCCTCCTGCCATTCGTACTTGGCAGGCACCGTCTCGAGTCGATAAGACGCCGGTTCCACCAGAACTCGTTCTTCGACCCATTCGTGCTCGGCCGGGATGGTCTTGACGGTGCTGGTGGCCGCCTTGTGCAGCACTCGTTCAGTGACTTGCTCGTAGGTGGCCGGGACAAAAACGCGGGTGTAGCATT
>JAQULN010000283.1 GCA_028718575.1 Candidatus Krumholzibacteriia bacterium
CGAGGTCGGCGCCCAGGTGCGCCAGCGCGTGGCCGCGGTGCTCCTGCAGGCGCTGCCGGACATGCGCTGAGCGTGATGGACGCGATCCAACTCGAACGCGCGACCAGCCGCCGTTACTATCTGGCCACGGTCTTTCAGGGCATCTGGACGACCGGCCAGTATCTCTTTCCCTTCGTGCTCGCGAAATCGCTCGGCGCGCCCGGCTGGCTGGTGACCCTGTCGGTGGTGTTGGAGACCAGCGGCATGACCCTGGGCCTCTACTGGTCGCAGCTCATGGCGGGCGGCGGGCGCCGGCGCTGGCTGCTGTGGAGCGGGATCGGCGGCCGCCTGGTGCTGATCGCGGCGCTGCTGGTGCACACGGCGAGCGCGTTCGTGGTGCTGCTGGCCGTCGTCTACTTCTTCATCTCGGTGGTCTTTCCGGCGCAGAACAGCATCTTGCAGGACAACATCCGGCCGCATCGGCGCGGGACGGTTTTCGGGCGGGGCGCCCTGGTGCAACATCTGACAGCCGCCGTCGCGAGCGTGGCGGTGGGCGCGGTCCTGCAGCGCGACCCCGACCTGTTCCGCTGGGTGTACCCGGTGATCGGCATCCTGGGTTTCGGTTTTCCGTTGATCCTCTCGCGATTGCCGCGGCCGGAAACCGGGGCGCTGGCGGGATCGGGCGCGGCGGTCGTATCAATCACCCCGGGCGAGCCGGCCGTTGTCGACGCGGCGGTCTGGCGGCGGCTGATCAATGCGCTGACCGCGCCGTTTCGCGAGGCCGGCGAAACGTTTCGACACGACCGCGCTTTCTTCTGGTACGAAACCAACTTCTCCATCTACGGCGTCGCGTTCATCATGCTGTCGCCGGTCGTCCCGCTCTACTTCACCGAGGTCTGGCAGCTCAGTTACCAGGACATCACCATGGCGCGGGTTTTGATCACTTCGCTGGGCGTGGCGCTCTTGGGTCCGCCGGCTGGACGGGTCATGGACGTGATCCATCCGGCGCGCCTGTGCGCGCTGGCCTTCGGCTGGCTCGCCCTGTTTCCGCTGCTGCTGGCCTTTGGACCGCTGGTCTTGCCGCTGGCGCCGGTCGGCGTGGTCTACCTGGCGTTCGTGGTGTTTTCGGTGGGCATGGCCGGCGTGCACGTGGGCTGGAACGTGGGCTCCATCGCGTTCGCGCCGCCGGGCAAGGGCGGTCACTACCAGGGGATCCACGTGGCCATGGTCGGCATCCGCGGTGTGCTGGCGCCGGTCCTCGGCTACGTCCTCTTGCTCTGGCTCGGCTACCGCGCGGTCTTCCTGACGGCGGCGGTGCTGTTTCTGGCGGCGTCGGCGAGCTCGATGTCGTTGGGACGGCGGCTGGCGAAAGGGCGCCGGTAAGACCGGCGCCCCTGAACGTGTTGTCGCCTTGCGGCGCTTACTGGGCCAAGACCAGCTTCTGCGTCACCAGACGGCCGCCGGTCGCGAGGCGCGCCAGGTAGACGCCGCTCGGCAGCGCGCGTCCGGTTTGGTCGCGGCCGTCCCACACGACATGGCGGACGCCGGCACCCAGGTCGCCGCTGATCAGCGTGCGCACAAGGCGGCCGGCGAGGTCGTGGATGGCCAGCGTGCCGGTCGCGGGTTCCGCCAACCGCAGTTCGACGGTCACCGACGGGTTGAACGGATTGGGGTAGGCCCGCATGGCCAGCGGGACCGCCGGCGTCTGGACCGCGGTCGTGCCGCCGTGCATCTGGGCCTGCACCGCGATCACGTTGGAGTTGGTCCCGGGACCGTCGAAGGTGTCGACCACGGCGGCCGTGGCCAGGTCGATGACGTAGACGGGACCCGTAAAGCCGGTGACCGTGCCGCCGGTGACGTAGGCCAGGCCGGCGGCGTCGAGGATGTCCACGTCGCGCGGATCGGCGGTCGCGGCGAGGAAGACCGCGGTGACAGTGCCGCTGGCGAGGTCGATGAGCATGACTTCGTGGCTGTCTTCGCAAGCGACCGCGAGCGTGGCGCCGTCGCCGGTGATGTCCAGGCCCCAGGAGTCGTCGCCGACGGGGAACTCGCGCGTGATGGTGAAGGTCGCGGTGTCGATCTCCTTCACCTGGTCGGACGAGCGATCCGTCACATAGACGTGCTGGCCGTCGGGCGCGACGACGACCTGCCAGAGGCTGGTGCCGAAATCGTCCTGGCGCAGGATCGCCGAACCGTCCGCGGCGATCTCATAGAGGAAATCGTTGTACCAGTCGACGACGTAGAACGTCCCGGTCACCGGGTTCAAGGCGATGTTGCCGGCGCCCTGGTAGTCGCTGGGGATGGCGAGCGAGCCGATCACGGCGTACGTCGCGGTGTCGACGATCTTCACGCAGCGGTCGTCGCGCGAGGTGACCATGGCGCGCGAGCCGTCCTTGTTGAAGGCGACACCGATGGCATATTCGGCCACGCGGAAGCTCGCGGCCACGGTGTTGGTCGCGCTGTCGAAGACGACCACCCCGTCACCGGAGGCGCCGACGAACCAGACTTGGCTGCCGTCAGGGGTGATGGTGGCGTCGTACGGATAATCGCCGTCGGGCAACAAACTGATGACGTCGCCGGCCACATGCGTTTGCAGGTCGAACGGATAGCAGTTGTCGTAGGTGGAGCAACCGACGAAGCCGTCGGTCAGCAGCCGCGCGGCCGCGGGACCGTTCGCGGTTGCGGTCGCGACAACGGCGAGCGCGACCAACCAGATCCGAGGCCAGCAGGCAGCGACTTTGGGCGAGCGTTGCATGAGAAACCTCCTCAGGGGGGTGGAGGCGGAGGGGACGGTGGCGCCGAGGTCCTCCGTCGTGGAAACGTGGAGTGATCGTAGCACATCCTGCCGCCGCGCGGGGGGCCGAATATGGGAGCAAGGTGGACATCTTACGGCGGTAATGTCATATTCACGCACATCGTTGACGCCAACCCTGCCACCCCCGCGAGGAGGCCCGCCATGCGCCGCACCCTGGTCGCCGGAAACTGGAAGTTGAACCTGGGTCCCGGCGCGGGCGCCGATCTGGCTGCCGCGATCCAATCGGCGCTCGCCGGGCGTAAGTTGCGCGGTGATGTTCTGGTGTGCCCGCCGTACGTCACCATTCCCGCGGTGGCGGCCTTCGCCCAGGGGTCGCCGCTGCTGCTCGGCGCGCAGGATTGCTCGGACCAGGCCAAGGGCGCCTTCACCGGCCAGGTGTCGGCCGTGATGCTGGCCGAAGCCGGCTGCAGCCATGTGATTGTCGCCCACAGCGAACGCCGACAGTATCAACGCGAGACCGATCCGCTGTTCATCGCCAAGATCGATCGCGCGCACGAGGCGGGCCTCATCGCCGTCTTCTGCTACGGCGAGCTGCTCGATGAGCGGCGGGCGGGCCGGGCCGAGGCGGTGGTCGCGGCGCAGTTGCAGGGCGTGCTGCCGCAGTTGGCGCAGGCGACGGCGGACAATCTGATCCTGGCCTACGAGCCGGTGTGGGCGATCGGCACCGGCGAAACGGCCACGCCGGCGATCGCCCAGCAAATGCACCAGTACAGCCGCGCACAGGTGGCCGCGCTGCTTGGCGCCGACGCCGCCGCGCGGATGCGCATCCTCTACGGTGGTAGCTGCAAGCCGTCGAACGCCCGGGAGCTTTTCGCGCTGTCGGATGTCGATGGCGGACTGATCGGCGGCGCCAGCCTGGACGCCGAGTCGTTCCTGGGCATCGTCGAGGCGGCCGAGGAGATCGCTGCATGAGGCTGTTGCTCGTTTTTGCGGTGCTGATCGGTGGAACGGCGTGCGCTCAAAGCGATTCGTGGTTGAGCCAGTCGCTCGAGCCGGCCTTCTATCCGGCGCCCGCGGACATCGAGGTCCTGCGGCTGGACAACGGCCTGCAGGTCGTGCTGATGCCCAATCCCGCCCAGCCGATGGTGGGCATTTACTGCGCGGTGAAGGTGGGATCGGCGTGGGAGGATTACGCGACCAGCGGCATGTCGCACATGCTGGAGCACCTGCTCTTTAACGGCACCGAGAAGTACAGCCAGGAAGAACTGTACGCCGCGGCCGATCGCGCCGGCGCCTACAACAACGCGCACACCACGGACTTCTACACCAACTTCATGTTGGTGGTGCCGAGCGAGGGATTGGCGGTCGGGCTCGAGCTCCAGTCGCAGATGCTCTTTCACTCGCTGTTGCCCGCGGACAAGTTCGCCAAGGAACGCGGCATCGTGTTGGGCGAGATCGCGCAGAGCCTGGACCGCGAAACCTTCGCCGCCGATGCGTTGCACGAACTCGTTTACGGGGGATCCAGCCTGGCGCTGCCGACTTTGGGGACCGCGGCCACCATCGCCGCGATGCAGCGCGACGACGTCGACGCTTTCTATCGGCGCTGGTATGTGCCGAACAACATGGTCCTGACCTTGGCCGGCGGGTTCGCGCGCGACGCGGCGCTGGAACTGGTGCGCCAGTACTACGGGACACCGCCGCCGCGGTCCTTGCCGCCGATCGCCTTGCGCGGCCTGCCGGCGCTCGAGAGCACGACCACGGTCGTGCGCGCCGGAGGCACCCAGCGCAAACTCGCCCTGATCTTCGCGGCGCCCGAGTACGGCGACCCCGATCACGCGGCCTTCCAGATGGCCGTCGAGCTGCTGACCGCGCCCGG
>JAQULN010000284.1 GCA_028718575.1 Candidatus Krumholzibacteriia bacterium
TTCCTGAACGACGCCGCCTACGACACGGTCGGAGGAACGCTCGGCGAGCTGGCCCTGCCGGTGTCGCACTTCGACGCCTGCAGCGTCTCGTGGCGGGCGGTCGAGGTGGTCTTCACCGTCGACTTCAACAACACCGCCTGGGAGGGCATCAAGCCGGGCGCCAAGGTGTCCGTCAACGGCACGCCGAGCTACACGCTGCCGGCCACGTTCAACTGGGACGTGCCGTCGCTCAACAACCTGCGTGACGACGGCGTGGCGCCCGACGCCACGGCGGGCGACAAGATCTACTCGGGCAGCGTCGTGTTCGCGGACTCCAGCAGCCTGCGCACCGAGTACAAGTACCTGTACAAGGACGCGTACGAGTGCCTGGACCAGAGCAACCGCGAGTTCTACCTCGATCCCGACAACTTCGACGCCGCCGGAACGCCGCAGGTCCTGGCGCTGGACGTCTTCCAGGTCTGCAACATCACGGACGTGACGCACACGCCGCGGCCGGCGAGCCTGTCGCTGGACCAGAACCGGCCCAACCCGTTCAACCCGCGCACGGAGATCCGCTTCGTGGTGGGCGGACACGAACCCCGCGATGCGACGATCGACATCTTTACCGCGTCTGGCCACCGGGTCCGCAGCCTGCCGGCGGCTCAGCTCGCGCCGGGGCCGCACGCTGTGACCTGGGATGGCCTCGCCCAGGACGGCCGGCCCGCGGCTGCAGGGCTCTACGTCGCTCGCGTGCAAGTCGGCAACGTCCGGCAGACCGTGAAGCTCTCGCTAGTCAAGTAGGCACATTGGCTCGCCCGACCCCGTCCGCGGCGACACGCCGGCAGGCGGGGTCGGGTCTTGACCGCCGGGCGCTCTGCGCCTTCGGAGCGCCGGCCGACAAGGAGACCGCATGCCCCGCCGGTCCCGATTCATCGCCGCGCCGATTTTCGCCGTTCTCGCTGTTTTGTTCCTGGGGCTGGCCGAGCCGGCGCGGCCGGCGGCGGCCAGCGGCTTCCCGGCCCCGGACTGGACCCTGCCGACCCACGACGGCGGCGAGGTCGGCGCGCACGCCGCGTTGGCGCGCGGGCCCCTGGTCGTGTCGTTCTGGGCCACCTGGTGCGTGCCCTGTCTAAAGGAAATGCCGCGGCTCAACGAACTCGCGGCCGAGTTCGCCGGCGAGGTCACGTTCATCGCCGTCAACGTCGACCAGGCGCGCAGCGTCGCCAAGGTCGCTCCGCTGGTGCGGTCGCGGGGTTGGACCGACCTGACCATCGCCCTGGACACCGCGGGCACCGTGCAGCAGACCCTGCAGGTGTTGAGCCCCCCCTATCTGATCTTCTACGACGCCCAGGGACGTGAAGCCTACCGCCACGAAGGCTACAAAGAAGGCGACGAACTGGTCCTGAAGCAGAAGATCGAGGCCGTCCTGGCCGCGGCCGCGGCGCCGGACCTCGCGGCGCCGGCAACCGGCGCGGTCGACTGGCGCGAAGTGGTCACCGCCACCAATCAGTTCAAGTACCGCTTCAGCACCGAGACCGAGGCCGAGATCGTTGAGAACTGGCTCGACGCGACATATCAGTTCGGCGGCTTCCGCACGGGCCTGTTGCTGAACCATCAGTCGCCCAGTGAAGAAAACAACCGGCGCAATGAGGTCGTCCACCGCTTTCTCGAGTATCGCAGCGGCGGCTTCGACCTGCGGCTGGGCCATTTCTACGGCATGTTCGGCCGCGGGCTGGTCTGGAGCAGCTACGAAGACCGTTTCATCCGCGTCGACACGGCGCTGGACGGCGTGCTCGCGCGGGGCAGCGTCGGGCCGGCGAACCTGCAGGTCTTCTCCGGCGCGACGGGCACCGCGCCGGTGATCAGCGATCCGGACGGGGTGACGACCAACAGCGTCGACGTGCGCGGTGTGGATGTCGAATTTCGCCCGCTGCCCGGCTTGCTGGTCGGCGGCGCCGGCCTGACATACCGGCCCAACCTGCTGCCGGCCTCTGATGAGATCCACCGTGAATGGGTCGGCGCCGGCCGCCTCGGCTACCACCACGCGCTGATCAGTCTGTACGCCGAGTACGGCGGCAAGACGGGCTACGAGTACCGGCTCGCGACCTTGGCCAAGGATCCCGGGCGTGCCTTCTACGGCAACCTGGGACTATTCCTCGGGCCGCTCAATGTCTCCCTCGAACGCAGCGACTACGACCGCTTCACCGTGATCGAGCGCAGCGACGGCCAGCAACCTTTGAACCGCCCGCCTGCGCTGGTGCGCGAGCACCTGTACACGTTGCTGGGACGCAAGCCGCACGCCATGGACCAGAACAACGAACAGGGTTGGCAGCTCGAGGCGATCGCCGCGCTGGGCCGCAACTGGTCGTGGCTCGGCAACGCCAGCCGGATCGAGACCCAGGACGAAGAAATTCTCTACGAGGAACTCTACACGCAGCTCGAGCGCGAGCACCTCGGCGCGTTCCGCCTGCGCGGCGCCGCCGGCTTCCAGGACAGCGAGGGCGCCATGCGACAGACCGCGGCCGCCGACGTCACCTACCACATGAGCGAGGCGTTGTCGTGGACCGCCATGGTCGAGCACCAGCATGTGCGCCTGGGCGTGCTCGGCGCCTATGACCAGCAGTGGTTCAAGCTCGCGCTCGATTTGCCGCCGCGCTGGACCTTCGACGCCATGCTCGAAACCAACAACAAGCACGCGGCGCAGTTCGACGAGGGGGAGATCCGCGGCAGCCACTTCCCCTCCGGCCAGATCACCTATGCGCTCACGGGCGGCGGCAACCTGAACTTCTGGTTCGGCAAGCGGCAGGCGGGGCAGCTCTGCGCGGGCGGCGTCTGCAAGTTCGAGCCGGCGTTCGAGGGCGTCGAGGTCTTCGGCATCTTTCGCTATTGAGAGTAAATCATCCCAAGCGGCCCTCTTGGCGCCGCCGCGCCGGCCAGCGATCCAGGCGCGCAACCTGATTTGTTCATCAATCATCCGGGCCGAGCCCAACATGGCCACAACAATTGATACGTAAAATCATCCAAAATTCCCTCGGATTAAATAGGTTATTGCCTACCGGGGCCGCCGTCTGATATACTCGCGGTGACCGTCCTACGGGTCCGTCTAAACCCTGATCGCCAACCTCGGAGGAAGCCATGAAACGTTTGCTGATGCTGCTGGCCCTCGCCGGCCTGATCCTGCCGGCCGTGGTCCAGGCGCAAATTCCCCGGACCGTGCTGGCGGAGATGGCCTCCGCCACGTGGTGAAGCTACTGTCCGCGTATGACCGCGGGCCTCACCGTGTGTGAGGGTCTGTACCATCCTTCGCAGTTCAACTGGCTGGTGTACAAGGCGTCAAGCGGCGGTCTGAGCTGCCCCGATAGCGACGCGCGAATCTCCTATTACAGCGTGTCGGGCTATCCGACTCTGACGTTCGACGGCACCGAAACGGTCGTCGGCGCGGCCGCCGATGCAGTCGACGGACGCTACTATATCCCGATCATCGATGCGCATCACGCCCAGTCGGTACCCCTGGCGATCGCCATCACCGACTACAGCTTCACAATGGGCTCCGCCTACGCCGAGGCCAAGGTCAAGCTCTTCGGCGAGCTGGCCAACATCGCCAGCACGTACATCCGTATTGCGGTCGTGGAGAACAACCTGCTGTACAGCGGCACTACTTACAACAACGTCCTACGGGACATGCTGCCCGACCAGGCGCTCACCATCTCCCAGACCGGCCAGGAGCAAGTAGTCAACGTCACGATCCCGATGAGCGGATCCTGGAACCCGGACAACCTCTGGCTGATCGCCTTCGTGCAGCGCGACACCGACAAGTACATCCACAATAGCACCAGCAGCAAGCTTGGCGAGTTCGCCGTGATGACCGGGGTGACGGGCCCGCAACAGGTCTTCGCCGACGGCGGCGTGGCCGAGTTCGGCCCGGTCAACTTCCTGAACGTGGGCCTGGCCAGCGACACGTTCGATATCTCGCTGGACCTAAGCTTCCTGCCTGACGGTTGGGACGCGCACATGACCTACGACGGGCAAGATCTGACCGAGGTGCAGATCGCCCTGGACATGTTCGAATCGGCGAGCCTGACCATCGCCATGCAGACCGGCACGGTCGGGTCCGGCCGCGTCGTCCTGAATGTCTACAGCCACGGCGCCGGCGAAGTGGTCGAGAGCCTCGATTTCGTGGCGCTCGCTGCCGGCACCGATTTCCTGGTGATTGCCGACGACGGCGGCGCGGGCCATGCCTACACCGCCTACGCGCCGGCTCTGGATGCAACGGGCAAGACCTACGCGATCTGGGACCGCGGTCTGGCGCCGATCAGCGGCGGCGATCTGGCCGACTACGATGCGGTGATCTGGGCCAGCGGTTCGAACAACGCGACGCTGCAGGCCAACGACCGCGCGGCGCTGGATGAGTACATCTTCGGCGGCGGCCGCTTGATCCTGGCGGGCGAAGACCTCCTCGAGAGCCTCCAACTGCAGGGCGGTTCGGCCGCACTGTGGTACCAGATGCGGCTGCGCTTCAATCTCGCGAGCGGCAACAGCAACAACCTGCAGCTCGTCGGCGTCGACGGCGATGACATCGGCGACGGTCTGAGCTTCACGGTGACCGGCGGGGATCCCGATCAACCGGC
>JAQULN010000285.1 GCA_028718575.1 Candidatus Krumholzibacteriia bacterium
CCGGGAGGGCCCACCCCTCGCCCAGGCGTCGGTGCCGCCGACCGAACCTGCCGCGCCGGCGAAGGGCGCCGCGACCGGGCGCCGCGCCGCCAGGCAAGCGAAACGGAAGGCCGCCAAACGAGCGAGCAAGACGACTGCGGCGAAATCTCCGGACAAGGGTGGCGAGAAACCGGCGCCGAAGGCGGTGGAACCGCCCGCCGCCGCCGCCGCGAAGATCGCCAAGAAGAAGGCCAAGAAGAAGACCGCGAAGAAGACAAAAGCAACCGCCAAACCAGGCACGAAGACGCCGGGTTAACCTGGGTTAAAGCAGGGACCGACACGGTCGAACAATCACCCCGTGAGCCATTGTGGTGGAGTTGGGTGTGCGTACGGCACGTCCAATATTGGTCCCGTGCTTGGAGGATACCTGGATGACCCGCGCCGATGCTTGGTCAGAAATCGCCGATGTCCTGTCGCTGGAAAGCACGCTTGACAACCTTGGCGGCGATCCCGAACTACTGCGGGAACTGCTCCAGTTCTTCCTGGAAATCGCTCCCCAACAGCTCGACGAGCTACAGGCCGTGGTCGCCGCCGGCGACACGGCGGCCGTCTCGCTGCAAGCTCACAGCATGAAGGGCGGCGCGGCCAATGTCGGCGCCGTCCAGATGGCGGCGACGGCCCGCGAGCTGGAAATGCTGGCGCGCGGCGGCAGCCTGACCGGCGCCGAAGCGCTCGCGGCCAGGCTGCGCACCGATTTCGCGAACCTGCAAGCCGTGCTGCCGCGCGTCGACTGGCAGGCTCTCATCGCTGGTTAATGCTCGTGATCGGCGGGCGCGGCCTCCGGCGCGACGGCGGCAACCGCCCGATCGAACAGGCCCTGGTCGTCCGCGCCAGCGGGAACGGTCCAGGCTGCTGCGACCGCCGCCAGGTCGACGATCATTTCTTCGGGCGGAACAACGACCGCCTCCAGCCGCGCATAACTGTCCTCGGCGCGTCCGGATCCCAGTTCGGCGGCGAGCAGGTACTGTTCACGCGCCTGCGCCCAATGACCGGTGCGCTCGAGGACTGTTCCCAGGTTGTTGCGGATCACCGCCACGGTCGGGGCCAACTCAGCGGCACGCGCCAGCGGGCCGAGCGCCGCTGCGAACTGCTCCTGCTCGATGGAGATCAGGGCCAGGTTGTTGAGGGTCCAGGGGTCGTCGGGCTGCAGGCGCAGCGCGCGCACGTAGGCGACGGCGGCCTGGTCGGGGTGCTGGAGCTGATGGTAGGTGCGGCCCAGCACTCGCAACGCGTCGACGTGCTGGGGCGCGATGTCCAACGCTTGTTCGATGGCGGCCAGGGCGGCGTCCGGCGCGGCCAGCGCCAACTCCACGCGGGCCAGGTTGACCAGACTCTTCAGATGATCCGGCTGCAAGGCGAGCGCGGCCGTCAGAGCCTGACGCGCCGCCTCGTTCTGTCCGGCCTTCCATAGCGAAAGGCCGCGCATGTAGTGGCCCCAGGCGTTCGCCGGGTGGCGTTCGCAGTAGACCGCGATCATGTCTGCTGCTTCTTGGTAACGACCCGCAAAGTAGGTTTGTTCGGCGCTGGCGTAGGTCGCGTAGAGGGCAACGTTCGGCAGGATCTCACGGACATCCGGAGTATGCCCGCTCGCGGCGGAAATTTCTGATGCGACCACGCCGGCGGGCTCCGTCCCGCCGGACGTCGTAGCCGGCGCCGGGTCCGCCGGCAGCGGGCTGATATACGCAGCCGGCGGCACGTCGAGCGGCGCATTCACGGCGATGGGTTCGTCGATTGGTTGCCTGGCGAAATAGATTCCCAGAAAGATACACACACCCAACACGAGCACGAAGACGACCCCGGCCTCGGCAAGTTTGAGCCGGCGGTCGCGGATCTCGGCGTCGGTGGGACGTTCATTGGCGAGCTTCAGGTTGGACATCGTCGGCCTCCTCGATGTGCGCCTGCCGGCGCGGTGAGTTGACTGGTCGACCCTGTCGTGCAAGGGAAGAACCAGCGATCACGGGAGGCCTTCGATCATGTAAATTTAATTATAACAATTCTTTATAACGATTGACCGCGCCCGACATTGGTCCGCCTGTGTCCGGTCGGACACACCCCTGCCGTGTCCGAGCGGACACGCTTGCGACGATGCGGGATCGCCGCTGCGCGGCGAAGTCAACGCTTCAGCCCGTGCCGGCGCATGATCTTCAGCAAGGAACTGTGGTCGGCCAGGCCGAGGTCGGCCGCAGTGCTGGTGATCGCCCACTGGTTGCGTTCGAGCGCCGCCAGGATGATCGCCCGCTCGGCCGCGAGCTTCTGATCCTTGAGTGATCCGAGACCGGGACCGCAGCCGGCGACGACGGGCGCCGCTGCCGGCGTCGCGGCGGTGGCAGCCGACGCGTTTGCGCCGGCTCCCGGACCGATATCGGCCGGGACGGCGTCCAGGCCGATCACGTCGCCCGCAGCCGCGATGACCAACCGCTCGACCACATTGCGGAGTTCGCGCACGTTGTTGCGGCGCCAGTCGTGCGCCGCCAACCGCTCGCGCACCTGCGGCAACAGGCTCTTCGGTTTCTGGCCGAATCGTTCCGCGGTCTGTTGCAGGAAATGCTCGACCAGCAGCGGCACGTCGCGCAGCCGTTCGCGTAACGGGGGCACCCGCAGCACGTGGACATTCAGGCGGAACAGGAGGTCTTCGCGAAAACCGCCGCCGGCGACCGCGTGCTCGAGATCGCGGTTGGTGGCGGCCACGACCCGCACGTTCACCCTAAGTTCCCGCTGGCCGCCCAGGCGCGTGACGGCGCCGGTCTCCAGCACACGCAGGAGCTTGGCCTGGGATGCCGGCGGCAGGTCGCCGATCTCGTCCAGGAACAGTGTGCCGCGATCGGCGTTCTCGAACGCGCCGCGGCGGGTGCGGTCGGCGCCCGTGAACGCACCTTTCTCGTACCCGAACAGCTCGCTCTCGGCCAGGGTCTCGGGCAGCGCCGCGGCATTGACGGCGACGAACGGCTGGCGGGCGCGCGAGCCGCGATCGTGCAGTTGGCGGGCGACCAACTCCTTGCCGGTGCCGCTCTCGCCCAGGATCAACACGGGACTAGGGATCGCCGCGAGCCGGTCGATCTCCGCCCGTAAGTCCCGCATCGCGCCGCTCTCGCCGAGCAGGGGAGAATCCTGTCCCGCGGCGCGGCGCAACTGGCGGACCTCCTGGCGCAGGCGGGTCCACTGCACCGCGTTGCCGATCTCTTGCACCACGCGCTCCAACGGTTCGTCCTTGGCCAGGAAGGTATACGCACCCAGCTTCACGGCGCGCACGCAGCGGTCGAAACTGCCAGTGCCGGTGTAGACGATCACCGGCGTCGTGTCGCCCCGCCGTTTCAGTTCGATCAAGACCTGGAACCCGTCGAGATCGGGCATTTCCAGGTCGAGAATCACGCAGTCGACGGGCTCGCTGGCGAGGATCTCGAGCGCGGCGCGGCCGCCTGCTGCGGTCACGGTGGTGTGGCCGCCGAGGCGCTGCAGGTCGTAAGCGTACTGCTCACGCATGGCGGTGATATCGTCGACGATCAAGACCACGCTCATGCCTCGGACTCCGCGGCGGGGAAGGTAACGGTCACGGTAGTGCCGGCGCTCGGCCGGCTCTCGATGTGCAGGCGGCCTCCGGCGTCGCCGGCGAGCCGGCGCACGATACTCAATCCCAGACCCGTGCCGCCTGTTTTCGAGGTGAAGAAATCCTGGCTGATTCTTGCGAGGACCTCGGCGGTCATGCCGATGCCGTTGTCGCGCACGGTCAGAACACAGCGAGGACCGAGGTCGGGATCCTCGCCGCGGGTCACTGCGACGGCGATCGCGCCGCCTGCGGCGCCAAGCGCCTCGCGGGCGTTGCGCAGGAGATTGTCGAGGATGCGGCGCAAGGCCACCGGATCGGCCATGATCGCCGGTGCGTCGGGCGCGGCGGCAACCGTGGCCGCGGGAACGCCCAGCGCAGCCTCGCGCGCGATCGCGCCGAGATCGCACCGCCGGCGGTTGCTCTCGGGCGCGAGGCGGGCGTAGCGTCCCGCAAGTTCCTCAAGATAGGCGAGGCTGCCGTCGAGCGTCTGCTGGCGGTCGGTGAAGATCGCGGCGAGCTGCGCCGGTTGGGCTGCGGCCGCCTCGCGCAGATGGCGCAGCACATTGCGCACCGGGGTCAGGCCGTTGCGCAGGTCGTGATTCACCTGGCGAGCGATGTCGCCGAGCGTCGCCCGGTGCTCAGCTTCGGCGAGCCGCCGGGCATCCTCGCGCAGCCGTCCGACCATCGTCGCCAGGACCCGCGAGAGTTGGCCGACTTCATCCCGCCGGGCGTTCCCCAGATCAGCCGCCGGATCGTCGAGATCAACGCGCGCGGCCAACCGGGCGAGATCCTGCAGCGGACGCGACAGCCGGGCGCTGAGCCAGATCGCCAGACCGAAAGCGCCGCCCAGCGCGGCCGCGAGCGCCAGCGCGAGGGTCAGATCCAGCTCGCGCAACGTCCGGCGCAAAGGGTCCGTGCTGATGTGCGCCATCAGCGTGGCATCGTTCAACGCGCCGGCGGCGATCAACGGTACGGTCTCCGCGCGTACCAGGTAGCCGGCGCGAGCCAGTT
>JAQULN010000286.1 GCA_028718575.1 Candidatus Krumholzibacteriia bacterium
CGAAGAAACGATTCAGGCCGGGGCGCTCCGTTTCCGTGCCGGCGGGGTCGTCGAAAACGAGCACGCCGACCTGCTGGGTCAACTCACGGGCGAGTGACGCCCCCAGCGCGGCCGCGTCGAGCGGCGCGTCCAGATCGGCCGGCAGGCTCGCATCGAAAAGGCTCTCCCGCTCCGCCTGGCTCAGATCATCGAACGACGTCACGGCGCAGGAAAGGATGCCCTGCACGTCCGGCGCGAGTTCGCGCAGCACGGCGAAGGTGTCGGCCTCGAGGGCGTTGCCCGGTTCCTTCCCGGCGATGAACCGGCGGGCGACGTGGAAGAAGGACGCGCCGAGGCTGCTCGGAACGCGCGTGCTGGCCAGGAGCCGGTCGAGCTTCTGTCGCTGGCTCTGCTTGGGTTTCGCGCCGATAGCCAGCGGCACGCACTGGCCGGGGGCGATGGGGTCGGTGGGGCACGCGACGGGCGGCGCCACGGTGCCGCCCGTGCCGGCGCCCGCGGCGCTGCCGCAGTTGTAGATATGAATGTCGCCTTCGCTCACGATGTTGATATCGAAGGAGCAATCGGTTTTATGGCTGGTTTGCGCTTGTTGTCCGAGTTCGTCCCGGACGACGCGCGGATCAGACTGTTGACACATCGCAATCCTCCTCGCGTTAGATATGCTGCGAAGCCGGCGCGAAGGTAGCAGTACCAGTAACAGGAGTAAATAGGTATTATATAGTATTTATGACCGGGTTAAGATGGATGCCGACACGCATTGCCTGCGAAAGCCAGGCGGTCGATCCCAGTGAAGAAACGAGGAACGAGGAACGAGGTCTGATCATGTTTACAGCCCAGGCCTTGCGCGAGATCCACGACCGTGCGCACCGCAACCTCGCGGCGCTGCTCGACCACTGCCGGCTGCTCGACGCCGACGATGACGACCACGAGTTTCCCACCGTGTCCGCGCTCGCAGCGTTGCGGGCGACGGTCTTCGCCGCGACCGACGCGTACTTGCGCGGCGCGACGCCCGCGGAGCTGAACACCGCGCGGCCGATGCTGACCTGGGGCGGCCGCACGAAGGTGCTGATCCCCGCGCATGTGGTCCTGCGCACGCAGACGCACCTCTACCATCACCAGGGGCAGGTCACCGCGATGTGCCGGTTGTTGGGCAAGCCTTGCCAGGGACTCGACTACCCGATCGAATAGTCCCACCGGGCGATGCTCGACGGGTGCCGGAATTCGCCGGGGCCCTCGCCGGGACGGCCGCGGGTCGCGACGCGCTGAAACCCAACAGTCGCAGGCGGCGGGTGCGGGTCCGCGCCGTGCTTGACGGCCCGCGGTACCGGTGGTAGGCTCAGCGCGGGAGGATTGTGTGAACTCTGCGACCAATGGGACCGAAGTGTGGTGGCCAGACGGGCGTCAATCGCTCGTTTGCGCCGGCGCAAGCATCGCCGCCGATCAGGCCGGATACCCACGCATCGACAACGCGCCGCGCCGCCGTCTCGGCCTGGTCGCGGAACCCGCCGCGCCGCGGCGGCTGCTCGACGCCGTGCGCGAGGCGATCCGTGTCCGCCACTACAGCCGCCGCACCGAGCGCGCCTACGTGGGCTGGGTGCGCCGCTACGTGCTGTTTCACGGACGGCGGCATCCCCGGGAACTGAGCGAGCGGGAGGTCGCGGCGTTCCTGTCGCACTTGGCGGTGAACGGACGCGTGAGCGCGTCGACGCAAAATCAGGCCCTGAGCGCGCTCCTGTTCTTGTACCGGCATGTGCTGGCGGTCGAATTGCCGCGGCTCGATGACGTCGTGCGGGCGAAACGACCCATTCGCTTGCCGGTGGTGCTGGACCGCGGCGAGGTGCGGGCGATCCTCGACGGCCTGGCTGGCCCTTCGCGGCTCGTGGCGTCGCTGTTGTATGGGTCGGGGTTGCGTTTGCTCGAGGCTCTTCGGTTGCGGGTCAAGGACGTTGACCTCGCTCGGCGCGAGCTCGTCGTCCGCGACGGCAAGGGCCAGAAAGACCGGGTGACGATGCTCCCGGAGCGGTTGGTCGGTCCGTTGCAGACCCAGCTGGACGCGGTGCGGCAGCAGCACGAAGAGGACCTGGCTGCCGGCGCGGGATTCGTCGAACTGCCCACCGCCATATTGCGCAAGTATCCACATGCGGCCCAAGAGCTTGCCTGGCAGTGGGTGTTCCCGGCGACGCGGTTCTACCGCCACCCTGAGACGGGACAGAAACGGCGGCACCACCTGCACGAGTCGGTCGTCCAGCGGGAGGTCAAGATCGCGGTCCGGGCGGCGAGGATCGCGAAACCCGCGAGTTGCCACACGCTGCGGCACTCGTTCGCGACGCATCTGCTCGAAGACGGTTACGACATTCGGACGATCCAGGAGTTGCTCGGGCACCGAGACGTGGCCACGACGATGATCTACACCCACGTCTTGAACCGCGGGGGGCGGGGCGTGAGGAGCCCGCTGGATTGATTCGTCGGGGAGAGGAGGAGAACGGATGCGTTCCGGCTTCTCCGGGTTACGAAGACCGGTAGATCCAGCCGGCAGCGTTGACGGATGGATCAGGGAGTGTCAATTGTGGTAGACTCCTGCGGGATCAGCAGAACAAGCGACGAGCGCGGTACTACGATTACGTAGGGCAGGAGACTGGTAGTTAGACCTACGAGGAGTCGGAGATTGAAGTGGTTGGCTGTAGCTGTCTGCGTTGTTGTGGCCGTCGTTGTGGCGGGCTGCTCCGAGGATGACGATTGGTGCGAGCCGCCTGCGCTAGTTCAGTCTATCTGTTCTTCGCCGCCGTCGGTGGATCCATGCGATTGCGCAAAGGGGCCGGTAGATGTCACGGCATATGTCGATCCTCGGCAGTTGCCTCGTGTTGATCTTATCGCGACAACGGACTATCGAGGCGTATTGGGAGTGCAACTCGTCTGCCCAGATAAGGAACCACCGATCTTCGAGATCGACGAAGAATCGCTTGGCGGAGATGGGTATACGATTCCGGTGATCGCGAAGATCAGGGACGCATACCTCATCGCGAAGTACATGCCGGGCAACGGAATGTCGTTTGCGACCTGGCGGCTTGAGTTCGGCGACGAGGACCAGGTCGAGTTTTGGATCGTTCAGGACGGCGTAGAGATTCCGCTGGAGAGATAGGCAGTCGAGAGTCTAACAAGCCGTTCAAGCTGACAGTCGGCTCAGTCACGCGTCTGGCATGCGCCAGCCGCGCGCCAGAACCGCCTGCAGCTTAACGCCAGGTCGTTAGGCCGATAATGGAGGTCGCGAATGAGGTACATGGCGTTGAATCTGGTCATCTGGGCACTCGGGTGGTCAACTGCAGTGGCGCAGATCTCAATAGTCGAGATTCAGAGAAACACGGAATGCCTGGTCATAGACACGGGCGAAGCCGTGGACGAGGAACTATGGGGACCAGGTCAGTGGACCAGCAGCATAAACCTAGACAATGTCGGCAGCGCCCTCGCGGTGCAGGAGACTAACATCCAGTTGGACGGCGCGTTCATGAACAGTGGTGGCAGTCTTCGTGCCGTTGCGGAGATGACCCAGGAACAGGGTACCGACCATTTATACAGCTGGTCACGGATAACCTCTGCGGTTGTAGTAGCCGAAGAAACTGAGTACGCCTTCACCGTTAGCATGTCGGCGGGGGTGCACGCAATTCTGCTGGTTCCTGGCAACAGCACTGCGCTTGATGAGCCGGGCGAGTACAATTTAGAGGGCCTGCTTCAAGCCGGGGATCAGATCCAGGTGTATATCGAAGCGACCGTCGATGCGCAACTCGAGGGCATTGATTCAGTTGAGGCTGCGGCGATCTTCGATTTTTCGCTGACTCCCACTTCGGTGGACACTCGGGTAGAGGATTGGTCGTCGGTCAAGACCATGTATCGTTAGAGTGGTCGGCAGAACGCGGCCTAACAGACCGTTGTAGCTGACGGATCGGCCTTGTCACGTCTCTGGCAGAGCCAGCGCCGCGCCAAGCCCGCCCGCAGCTTAACGCTGACGTTATAGTTATGGAAGACCGAGCGAATAGGTTCAAATCACGCCCGCGGGCGTGCACTCGGTCGCGAGGCATGGTAGGATCAACGAGGCCGGCCGCAGTGCCGTGAACCAAGCCTGCTTCGAGTTGATCGCCGCGGCCTGACAACGCGAATCGTGTGGCGCTTGAGAGAGCAGCAGAGCCGGCGCCGAGCGCCTGGCCTAATGTCCGGCCGACGGCGATGGCGCGGCCGCAGCCTAGCGCCGGGGATTGGCGCGAGGCTGCGAGCACGGCCGACCAGCGAATCGAGGCAAGTAGAGCCGCTAGGCTGCCTGCCGCGCGCTTCGCTCGTGAGATGGAAAGCCTCGAACAGAGGCCCGCGAAGGTAGATGGGGTTTTGGAAGTATAACAACGCGTTCGAGCAGGCGGGCCGGTCCTGTCACGGCGCTGGCAAGGGCCACCGCCGCGCCAGGTCCGCCCCGCTGCTCAACGCGAACGTTATGCAGTCGGACGTCAAATCAACAGGTTTGCGAGTACCTTGCGCGAATACTGAGCCAAGTTGATTGAGCAACAGGGCAGACTTCGAGGGAGAGAACCATGAGATTTCTAGTCTTTGCAA
>JAQULN010000287.1 GCA_028718575.1 Candidatus Krumholzibacteriia bacterium
CGGCCACTTGCAGCGCAACAAAGCCGCGCGCGCCGCCGGCCGCTTCGCGTTGATCCACGGCCTGCACGCGACGGAGCTGGCCGTCCGGCTGGCCCGCAAGGCGGAGGAACTGGACGCGGTCCAGCCCGTGTTGCTGCAGGTCAACATCACCGGGGAGCCGCAGAAGGACGGGCTTGCCCCCGACGCGGTGCTCGACGTAGCCTGTGCGGTACGGTCCTTGCCTCATCTCGAGCTGCGCGGCTTGATGGCCATCGCCAGGGAGGGCGCGGCTGAGTCGGAGCTGCGGCGGACCTTCGCGTCGGTCCGCGAATTGCGCGACCGGACGGCGGCCGCCTGCGGGCAGCCGCTGCCCGAGCTGAGCATGGGCATGAGCGACGATTTCGCCGCCGCGATTCGCGAAGGCGCGACCATGGTGCGTATCGGCACCGCGATTTTCGGCCCGCGCCGGGCGTGAAGCGGCGGCCGCGGGCGGCGACTGGCACTGCTCTTGATGCGTTGAAGGTCGCAGCCCGGATGGACGGGTCGCGATCCGGGTTGATGGGGTGGATGCCGGCTTCGGTGGCTGGAAACTGGCCGGTCGAGCCTGCGGGCTGGCCGCCGGGGAAGGAAAGTACGATGAGGATCACACCGCTGGACGTCCGCAAGCAAGAGTTCCGGCGCGGTATGCGCGGCTACGACGCCGACGAGGTGCGCGCGTTCCTGACCACGCTGGCCGACGAATACGAGGCCGTGCTGGTCGACAACAAGCAGTTGCGCGAGCGCGTTCTCGAACAGGACGAGAAGTTGGCGGAATACCGCAACCTCGAACGGACGCTGCGGGACACCCTGATGACCGCCGAGCGCGTGGCTCAGGAGGCCAGGGAGACGGCCCACAAGCAGGGCGAACTGCTCATCGGCGAGGCCAGGCAGCGGGTCGAGCGGGTGCTGGCGGACGGCCGCGCGCAACTCGACGATCTGCGCCGGCAAGCATTGGCCCTGCACCGGGAGAAAGAAGCGTTTCTGAGCCGCTTCCGGAGTCTCGCCGAGACGCAGATCCAGTTCGTCGAGATGCACCGGAGCGATTTCAAGGCGCTCGACGGCCGGCTGCTCGACCAACTTGAAACGGGCGCCGGGCCTGCCGTGGACGACGGTGCGTACGTCCGGTCCGCTAACGTGGAGCCGCCCCGTAAGGTTCTGGAAACGGGGCGGGATCAGTGGCGGCATTACGATATCGCCGAAGCGGCGCGGGCGACTGCCGATGACGTCGCGGCGGCGGCCAACGCGGCGGCGGTAGCGCCAGGCCTGGCCGAGGCCGCGGCGCCCAACGAGCCGCCTGTGGGCGAGGACCACCATCGCTTGGCGCCGGGGCAAACCACGGCGGCGGCGGCTCACGATCCGAGTTAGACCAGCCGCGGTCGGATCAGTAGGGCGGCGACCCCGCGTGGTTGCCGCTCTTTCTCCTTTTTTGGTGCCTCCAACGATGTTACCTTATTCTGCCTCTTTTAGGTGACACGCGGCCCGCGGGCAGCCAAGGGTTGCGCGGAGGTAGCATTGAGCGATCTGTACACGAGAATCCAAACGGCGGCGGCGTTCCTGCGGGAACGATCTGCGCGCGCGCCGGAGTTCGGCCTCATCCTCGGCACCGGCTTGGGCGACCTCGCCGGCCGGATCGAGGACGCCGTGGCGGTCCCGTACGGCGACATCCCGCATTTCGTAGAATCCACGGCCACGAGCCACCAGGGCAATCTCGTGCTGGGAACCATCGAAGGCCGCGCGGTCTGCGTGATGCAGGGTCGGGTCCACTATTACGAGGGCTACTCCATGGAGGAGGTCACGCTGCCGGTGCGGGTCATGCGAGCGCTCGGGGCTCACTCGCTGATCATGAGCAACGCCGTCGGCGGTATGAATCCCCATCATCGTCCTGGCGACATCGGCGTGATGGTCGATCATATCAATCTGATGGGTGGCAACCCCCTGATCGGCCCCAATGACGAGCGTCTGGGACCCCGGTTTCCAGACATGAGCGAACCGTACGATCGTGGTTACATTGCGCTCTGCGACGAACTCGCGCTGGACCTGCGCCTGCCGTTGCGCCATTTCGTCTACGTGGCCGTGGCGGGCCCCAACCTGGAGACGGCCGCCGAATACCGCTTCCTGAGACAGATCGGCGCCGACACGGTCGGCATGTCGAGCGTGCCGGAGAACCTGGTGGCCGTGCACAGCGGCATGAAGGTGCTGGGCTTGTCCGTGATCACGGACGCCTGCTTTCCGGACAACCTCCACCCGGCGCGGGTCGAGGACATTCTGCGCACGGCCAGCGAGGCCCGGCCTCGGCTCGAGGCGCTGGTCACTGGATTTATACGGCGGGCGCCGCGGCCCTGACGGCCCGGACGCCGCCAACCGACGAGGTCACTGGCAACTATGGCGGATCTCTACCCAGCGCTTTTGCGACCCATCCATGACGCGGTGTCCGAGCAAGCGGTCAGCGCCTTCTGGGAACGGCACCGCACGTTCCAGCGCAGCATCGATCAGCGCGCGGGGGCGCCGGACTGGGTTTTCTACGAGGGACCGCCGACCGCCAACGGCAGGCCCGGCGTGCACCACGTCATGGCCCGGCTCTGCAAGGACATCATCTGCCGCTACAAGACCATGACCGGCCACCGCGTGCTGCGCAAGGCGGGCTGGGACACCCACGGCCTGCCCGTGGAACGGTCGGTCGAGAAGGAATTGGGCATCCAGGGCGCCCGCGCCATCGAGGCCTACGGCCTGGCGGCGTTCAACGAACGCTGTCGCGAGAGCGTGTGGTCGTGCAAGCAGGAGTGGGACGAGTTCACCCGCTTGCTCGGTTATTGGGTCGACCTGACCGACCCCTATATCACCTACACCAACGAGTACATCGAGTCGGTCTGGGCGATCCTGCAACGCTTCCACGCGTCCGGATTGCTCTACCAGGGATACAAGGTCGTGCCGTATTGCCCCATCTGCGCCACACCCTTGTCGAGCCATGAGCTGGCCGCCAGCTACCGCACGATCAGCGATCCGTCGATCTTCGTGCGCCTGCGCGCGGTCGACGGCGACGAGTCGTTCTTGACCTGGACGACCACGCCCTGGACCTTGCCCAGCAACGTCGCCCTGGCCGTGGGCGAAGATTTCGACTACGTGCGGGTGCGGCACGGCGACGAGATCCTGATCCTGGCGGCGGCGCGGCTGGACGTGCTCGACCCGGAGCGCGGCGTCGAGGTCCTCGCGACGTTCAAGGGCCGCGACCTGGTGGGCCGCCGTTACCAGCAGTTGCTGCCGTTCTGCGTCCCGCCGTCGGACCGCGAGGCGTTCAAGGTGGTGGCCGCCGACTTCGTCACCCTCGACACCGGCACCGGCATCGTGCACCTGGCGCCGGCCTTCGGCGAGGACGACTTCCAGGCCGGTGTTCGCGAGAACCTCGCGGTCTTCAAGCCGGTCGACGCGCACGGTCAGTTCACGGCCGAAGTGCCGCCGTGGCAGGGCCAGCACGTCAAGCAGGCCGACCCGGCGATCACGGAGCATCTGCAAGCGACGGGCAAGCTCTACGCCCAGGCCACGTACAGCCACGAGTATCCGTTTCACGACCGCTGCGGCAACGCGCTGATCTACTACGCCACGCCGAGCTGGTTCATCGCCACCAGCCGCATGCGCGACCAACTGCTCCAGGCCAACGCGGACATCGTCTGGGCGCCGCCGGAGGTCGGTAGCGGGCGCTTCGGGAACTGGCTGGCCGGCAACGTCGACTGGGCGCTCAGCCGCAACCGCTTCTGGGGCACGCCGCTGAACATCTGGATCTGCGACCGGTGCGGCCGGCAACACCTACCGACCCGCCGCGCCGAGTTGAGCGAGCTGACCGGCGCCGACCAGACCGACCTCGACCTGCATCGGCCGCACGTCGACGCCGTCACCTTCGCTTGCGCAGCGGCCGGCTGCGCCGGCACCATGCGCCGCACGCCGGAGGTCATCGACTGTTGGTTCGATTCCGGCGCCATGCCGTTCGCCCAGTACCACTGGCCGTTCGCCAACCAGGAGTTGTTCGCCAGCCAATACCCGGCCGACTTCATCGCCGAGGGCATCGACCAGACGCGCGGCTGGTTCTACACGATGCTGGTGATCGGGACGTTTCTGACCGGCCGCAGCAGCTACAAGCGCTGCCTGGTCAACGAGCTGATCCTCGATCGCCACGGCAAGAAGATGTCCAAGAGCCTGGGCAACACCGTCGATCCGATGGCCATCATGCGCCAGGACGGCGCCGACCCCTTGCGCTGGTACATGGTCACGGTCAACCCGGTGTGGTTGCCGACGCGCTTCGACCCCGAAGGCCTGATCGAGGCTCGCAGCAAATTGCTGAGCACCCTCGAGAACACGTACCGTTTCTTCGCTCTTTACGCGAATCTCGACGGCTGGTCTTGCGTTGATGCCCAGACCGCCGCCCGCGAACGCCGGCTCGACCTGCTGGACCGCTGGATCCTCAGCCGCTTGCAGTCGATCACGGCCTCGGTGCGCGAAGATTTGGAGGCCATGAACCTGACCCGCGCCGGCAAGACGCTCGCGGCCTTCGTACTCGACGACCTCAGCAACTG
>JAQULN010000288.1 GCA_028718575.1 Candidatus Krumholzibacteriia bacterium
GGCCGACGCCGCGGCACGTTACGATGACGAGTACCACCGCGACCTCGCCGCCCTCGGCATGCTGGTCCCGGACGTCGAGCCGCGCGTCAGCGACCATCTCCCGGAGATCATCGCGCTGGTCGAGACCCTGCAGGAGCGCGGGCTCGCCTATGCCGTCGACAGCGATGTCTACTACCGTGTGAACGCGTTCGGCCCTTACGGTCGCCTGAGCGGACGCAGTCGGGATGAACTGCTGGGAGGTGTGGGCAGCCGCGTCGACGTGGATGAACGCAAGGAAAACCCGCTCGACTTCGCGCTCTGGAAAGCGGCCAAACCGGGCGAACCGGCCTGGGACAGCCCCTGGGGACCGGGCCGGCCGGGCTGGCACATCGAGTGCTCGGCCATGAGTTCGACGCACCTGGGCCGCACGTTCGACATTCACGGCGGCGGCCGCGACCTGATCTTCCCGCACCACGAGAACGAGATCGCCCAAAGCCAGGGCGCCTATGGCGAAGGCACGTTCGCCCGCTACTGGGTTCACAACGGGTTCATCAACTTCGGCGGCGAGAAGATGTCCAAGAGTCTGGGCAATGTCTGGACCATCCGCGACATCCTCGGTTCCTACCCCGCCGAAGCGCTTCGTTACTTCCTGCTGGGCGTTCACTACCGCAGCGGCCTCAACTTCGAGGTTGAAGTGCTGTGCCCCGTGTGCCGCGCCGTCTTGGATGCGGCCGCGCAAACCGCCTCGCGGTGCACAGCCTGCGGCGGCGCGATCGACGCGGCGTCGCTCGCCGCGAACGTCTGCTTTCCAGGCCTGGAAGACGCGGACGATCGCGTGGCCTACGTCTACGGAGCGCTGGCCGCTGCGCGCGCCGCGCTTGGCGACGATCCTGCTGAAGGCGCGGCCGTCGCCGCCACGTCCGGGGCGATCGCGGCCGAGCCGTCTGCGCCGGCGGTCGGCGGCATGTTGGCGGCGTTCACCGAGGCGATGCGCAACGATTTCAACACGCCCGCGGCACTCGGCGTACTGAGTAAACCCCTCAACGAGGTCTACGCGCTGCTCGCGAGCGGCAAGGACGGCGACAAGGCCGCTCGCCGGCGGGTCCTGGCGCGCTGGCGGCAGGATATGCGGCAGGTCGCCGCCGTGCTGGGGTGCTTCGGCCAGGACCCGGACCAGTACCTCAGCGACCGCCGCGGCCTGAAGGCGCGTCGCCTGGGGTTGGACATCGCCGCCGTCGAGGACCTGCTCGCCCGTCGCGCCGCTGCCCGCGCCGCCCGCGACTGGGCCGAGGCCGACCGGTTGCGGGACCGCCTGGCGGCCCTGGGCGTCGGGGTCCAGGACGGGCCGCGGGGATCGGTCTGGACCCTCTGACACCGTCTTTTTTACGAAAGGTATCGCTTCGCCGGCCGATGAATGCTGGGACTTCGGGCGCCGTGCCGGCTCACGGTGCCGCGCCGGTCGTCGGCCAACTACGGTCAAGCGAGGCGAGGATGAGGCGTCTTCGGGTCCTGGTCCTGAGCATGTTCCTGTGGCTTGCATGCAATGCGGTCGCCGCGAACAGCGGAGCAGACGCCTTGCAAGTCCGCCACCGCTTCCGCCACCTGACGATTGAACAGGGTTTGTCGCAAAGCTCGGTTAACTGCATCCTCCAGGACCGTTTCGGTTTTGTCTGGCTAGGCACCCAGGACGGGTTGAACCGACACGACGGCTACAATTTCCTGGTCTGGAAGACCGACGCAGACGATCCCCTGACCCTATCGGACGCCTACATCACATGCCTGGCCGAGGATGCCGAGGGGCATCTCTGGGTCGGTTCCGAAGCTTCCGGATTCGCCCGTTTCAACCGCGTCACGCAGCGCTTCGACTATCTGTGCACCGGGCCGCACCGCGCGGCCGACGAACACGGTACCAACTATGGCATCCAGGACCTGGCCATCGACGCGCAAGGCATGATCTGGGTGGCAACCAGCGCCCACGGTCTGCTCTGCCACGATCCCCGCACGGGGGAACAACGTTTCTGGCAACACGGTCCCGGCGGTTTGCCCAGCAACGAGGTGACCGCGCTGCGTCTGGACACCGCCGGCCGCTTGTGGATCGGTACCGCGGCCGGGCTGGCGCGACTGGACGCCAATCGCACGAACCTGCAGGTGTGGTCGTATCGGCCCGATCAACCGGAGAGCCTGCCGGCAGCCAAGATCGACGTCATCCACGAATCGGCCGCCGGGGTTCTCTGGTTGGGCAGTAAAGCGGGTTTGCATCATTGGGATCCCCTGCACGATATCTTCGTGCGCCAGGACGGCATTACCGTCGGCGTTGAAGCGATGGCCGAAGACGTTGCCGGCCGGCTCTGGCTGGGCAGCTTGGACAATTACGTGATCCGCCTGGATCCGCGGACGGGCGAGCAACTGGTCCTCGCTCCGGATCTTTCGTCGCCCACGTGCCTGCAGACCGGCAAGATCCAGGCTGTCTTCGTGGACGCGGCGGGCGTGGTCTGGGTGGGGCACGACCTGGGCGCCAGTCTGCTGGACATCCACGCCAAGGAGTTCTTCCATTTCCGGCACGAGGTCGGCCAGGTCGGCAGCCTCAGCAACAACACCGTTTGGGCGTTCTGTGAGGACTACGACGATCTGGTCTGGATCGCCACCAACAACGGCCTGAACCGCTTCGATCCGCGCACCGGCCTCTGCGAGGCGTTTCCGGCCGACCCGCAGAATCGGCGGCGGCCGAGTCACGACCGCATGACGGCCATCTTCCAGGATCGTCGCGGCAAAATCTGGCTCGGCTATGCCCACGGCGCTTTGAACATTCTGGATCCAGCCACGGGTCTCTTCGAGCATGTGCCGGTCGATAGCAGCGGCGCGGCGGGCGCGCCGGCGACCCGGGTCTATGCATTCGCCGAGGCGCCCAACGGTACGGTCTGGATGGCGACCTACGACGGATTGCAGAGCTGGGACCCGCAGACGGGCCGCTACACCGCCACCTGGCGCCAGCCAGGCGGCCTCTTCGATCTGGGCGGCAACCCCTGCAAGTCGCTGCAGATCGACGGCGACGGGACCATCTGGGTGGGCACCTGGGGTCTCGGCGTGCTGCAGATCGATCCCCATACCGGGACTCGTCGGCACTACCGGCACGCGGCGGGCAGCAACCAGACGATCACCAGCGACACGATTCTCTCATTGTTGCTGGACCGGGTGGGCCGCCTATGGGTGGGCACCGGCTCAGGCCTGACGCGCCTTGACCCGCTGACCGGTCTCGGCGTGCGCCTGACGGAGAAGAACGGACTGCCGAACAACACGATCTACGCGATGAGCGAAGACGCGTCCGGCCGGATCTGGGCCGGAACGAACTTCGGTCTGATCTGTCTGGATCCCGAGTCCATGGACTTCCACCACTATCAGGCCAAGGACGGCCTGCAGAGCAACGAATTCAACATGGGCGCGGTCGCGCTCGGACACAGCGGGCGCATGTATGTGGGCGGCATCAACGGTTTCAACGTCTTCTATCCCGACCGGATTCAGGCCAATCCGTACGTGCCGCCCGTGCTCATCACCGATTTTCAGATCAACAACCAGCGCATCCTGGCGGGCGAACCGAACCGGGGCCGCGAACTGCTGGTCGTGCCGATCTACCAGACCGAGCAACTGGTGCTGGATTATCGAGATCACGTCGTGTCGTTCAGTTTCACGGCGCTGCATTACGCGGCGCCCGAGAAAAACCGTTACGCCTATCGCCTCGAGGGCTTCGATGCCGACTGGACCGAGGCCGGCGGTCGCACGCGCGCCACGTACACCAACCTGCCGGCGGGCAACTATGTGCTGCGTGTTCGCGGCACCAACAGCGATGGGATCTGGAACGAATCCGGCGTGGCGCTGAAGCTCCGCGTGCGCCCGCCGTTCTGGCAGACGCCATGGTTCCTGATCCTGGCCACGATGCTAGGCCTGAGCGCGCTGCATGGAATCATTCGCTACCGCACACGGCTGATGAAGATCCGCACCCAGGAGTTGGAGAAACGCGTCGCCCGCCGTACTGCCGATCTCACCCGCGCCAACCATTTCCTGCAGCAGGAGATCACCGAGCGTCGACGCATGGAGGAGGCGCTGCGCGTGGCGAAGGATCAGGCCGAGGAAGCCACGCGGACCAAGAGCGAGTTCCTGGCCAACATGAGCCACGAGATCCGCACGCCGATGAACGGTGTACTCGGCATGACGTCCGTGCTGCTGGAAGGCGAACTCAGCGCGGAGCACAGAGAGCACCTGGAGGTCGTTTATGCCAGCGCCCGCAACCTGTTGACCATCATCAACGACATCCTGGATTTCTCCAAGATCGAGGCCGGCAAATTGGAGCTCGAGTCCATCGATTTCGATCTGCGCAGCCTGGCCGAGGAAGTCGCCGAGATGCTGGCACCGCGGGCGTTCGACAAGGGGCTCGTGTTCACGCTGCGGGTGGCGCAGGATATTCCGGCCGGCCTGCGCGGCGATCCCCTGCGCATCCGCCAAATCCTCGTCAACCTCGTCAATAATGCCGTCAAATTCACCGAGCAGGGCCGGGTCGATGTGCGGGTGACGGTGACGGCACAGGCCGCCGACCACGTGAGCCTGCT
>JAQULN010000289.1 GCA_028718575.1 Candidatus Krumholzibacteriia bacterium
ACCAGCACG
This sequence comes from Candidatus Krumholzibacteriia bacterium, assembly GCA_028718575.1. Lineage (GTDB taxonomy): Bacteria > Krumholzibacteriota > Krumholzibacteriia > LZORAL124-64-63 > LZORAL124-64-63 > Glo-17. Next base: position 10 of record JAQULN010000289.1, read on the forward strand.
AGGGCCGCGACGACCGGCGCTGCCATGATGCCCACGAACTCGTTCATCATTTCCTCCCAAGGCTCGGGCTGGGCCGGGTGCCGCGCGCACACCCGGCCGCTCGCGGTCCAAAGACAGGATCATTCCTGAGGAACCGTCGCGCGCAGTCGTGCGAGGATCACGTCGAACATCGCTGGATAATCGGTCGCTTCCGGTATCGATCCTACCGCCGCCGGCAAGATTACTAGCTCGGCGTGCATGCGCTCGGCAGCTCGGCGCGCCACGTCTAGGTGGTTCCAGGGCGCGGCGATCAGCGTACGTACGCCGGCCCGGCGCGCGCGGTCGATCAGGTCGTCGACGTGTCGCGGCGAAGGGCTGATACCCGGCCGATGCTCCACCGCTCCGAGCAGCTCGAGACCCAGCCAGTCAGCGAGGTACTCCCATTGCTTTGTGTGGTGCACCAGTGGATGCCGGCGCAACGGTGCGGCAACCTCCTGCCAGGCGTCGATGCGCGGAACGAGTTCGGCAGCGAGAGCTTCGGCCCGCCCGGCAAAACGCCCGGCTGCCTCAGGAAGCAGCGCGCCCATACGCGCCGCCATCAGGCGCGCCACCGCGAGACCGTTGCGCGGATCGAGCAGGTAGTGGGGATTACCGTGGGGGTGGACATCGCCCTGGGCGCGGCTGAGCGGCTGGTCGGGCACTTCGAGGATACCAGCAATGGCCTCGGTGCAGTCCAGATGCCCCGGTCGCCCCGGCCGCACGGATGGGTTGCGAGCCTTGTCCAACAGCACCGGCAGCCAGCCCACTTCTAATTCGAGGCCGTTGTAGCAAAGCAGGTCTGCCCTGGCCAGCGCGCGCGCCAGCGACGGCCGAGCGGGCAGAAAGTGCGGGTCGTACTCGCCAGGGCAGAGCACGTTCACCTCCACATCTTCCCCGCCCACCTGCTCGGCGATCCAGCCGAGATCGGTCAGGGTGCAAACGACCTGCAGGCGATCGGCAGCGCCGGCAGGAGCGATACCGGCCAGCAGGGCTGTTGCCAGCGCGATCTCCAAAAGAAGCTTTCGCATGCTCACCGCCTCCTAGTACAGGTGCGCCGGGTGCGACCCGATCGTAAAGTTCAACTGCAGGGACAAGAGCCATTCGTCGAGACCGCCGACCTGATCGTCGTAACGCGCTGCCTCGAAGCGCACGGCGGAGAACTCGCTTGGCGTCCAGGTGAAGTTTGCTTTGTATTCGCGCACGTTGTTCCACCGCCAAAGCGCACTGTGATCATGGTGCTCGTCTTCGGTGGGGTCGTGTTCTTGCTCGCGGTCATGCGCGGGCAAGTCACGGTCCGCGGCGCCGGCGCCCAGGCCGAACCACCAGTTGCGGGCGAAGCGGTATTGTGCGTACGCGTACCACCCCAGCGGCTTCTGCGCTCCCTGTTCGGGTCGCGGCAGGATGACCTCGCCGGCTACGGTCAACGCCGGCCCCCGGCTGCGGCTCGCGGAGATCCACTTGAACGTCAGGTCGGCGCCCCAGATGTCGAGATCGCCGGCGAGCGCCTCCGCGGCATACTCCTCGGTCAGCAGGTAATCCGCCGCCAGTGGACCGCGCAACCAGGAACCACCGATCTCCAGTGTCGCCTCGGCGGAGAGGTCGAAGACGTTGGTCCAACGTGCGCCGTAGGCCAGGTTGCGCGAGTCGGCTGCAAATATCGCAGACTTGCCGTCGACGCCGTAGACGTCCAGATCGCTGTACCAGGGCATGGGTAAGGAGTGGCCCAGGCGTGCGCCGACCTCGGCGAGCGTGTGGTCGCCCAGGAAGGTGCGCACGGCGGCCGGCGCGTCGACGAAGGGGAACTGATGCGTGTGCAACGGCGCATGCTTGCCGAAGGGCAGATAGTCTTTGCCCAGGCGCAGAGCTAATCCGCGTGGCAGGTTGATACCATCGACGTAAGCCACCTCCACGTCGCCGGTATAGCCGCCGTGGCCATGGCCGTCATCGTCGATGTGCTCGTGCCCCGGATGGATGGCCAAGACCAGGTTGGCTTTCCAGTAGGGATCGACGATGGAGGTCAACTGGATCTCGGCCTCCTGCAGATCGACGCCGTTATAGGCGCGATCGACGACGTAGTCGGCCACGCGGCCGAGCAACAGGGCGTTGACCGAGATGGCAGGGTTGAACTCGCGCGAGACGCCGGTCGCGGTCGCACCGAGGTATTCGGCGGTTGCCAGCGAGGGAAGCGCGACGCCGGCAAGGACGCAGAACAACGCGGCCAAGCGAGCCGCGCCGAGACTGAATCGATACATGAAAAGAACCTCCAGGCTGCTGGCTGGTCGCGGACAGACCAACACGGCACAGGTTCGTGTGCGGTCGGTCGCCGATCATCCAATAGGATCAGACGCAGACGCGATCAGCACCAGGAGGAGCGCGGATGCACGGGGCGAGGAGGCGGATTGGGCCCGGGCGGGCCGCCGGTTCAGGCGCCGCAAGGACCGTCGCCAGGGGCGTCGGCGCGATCCACGGCGTGGCAACGGCCGCAGGCGTCCCGTGCATGAGGCGGCACACGGCGCAGTCGTGGCCGGTTGGATCTCCGCGACTGTCGTCGCAGGGCGAGCCGGTTCCGCCGCCAGCGGCCGCATCGTCCGTGCAGGCGGCGCCGTGAACGACGGCAAGGTGCAGCGATCCAAGCACGCTGGCGCCCGCCAGGGCCATGACGCCGACAAACAGAAGAGCGCGAACAACGCGCCCGCCTATGAAACGGCTAAGACTCACGATCCGAAAAAGGTAGATTCGGCGCGGCCCGACGCAACCTTTAACCCGGATTATTCATGAAGGACCGGCAATCGCACGCCGCGGCTTCACGCCTGCCCGCGACGACACAGAAACAGGGGGCCGGAGTGCATACTCCCGCCCCCTGACTTGCGGTGGATCGCTTATCGCGCCGAACCGGCCAGCGGCGTCGCGTACTTGCCGCTCCAGCGCCGCTGGATCGCCTTCCAGGACGCAACCTGGAAGATGCCGGCCAGGCCGACCAGCACGTAGACCAGGCGAGCGAGCAGCGTGCCGTCGCCGAGCAGGGTCGCGACGAGATCGAACCTGAAGAGACCCACGAGACCCCAGTTGAGCGCACCCACCACGACCAACACGGCTGCCAGAACGTCTAGTTTCTTCATGATTTCACTCCTTCTTGTCGAAGATTTCGAACTAATTGTTACGGGAGCATCACGGCGTCGATCACATGGATCACGCCGTTGCTGCAAACGATATCCGTCTTGACGACGCGCGCGCCGTCGATGACGACGCCGTCCTTGATTTCGATCGTGGCCTTACCGCCCTGGACGGTTGTCACCTCGCTCAGCTTGACTACGTCAGCGGCCATGACCTTGCCGGCCACGACGTGGTAGGTGAGTACCGCTGTCAGCTTATCCTTGTCCGCCAACAGGCCTTCGACGGTGCCCGCGGGCAGCTTGGCGAAGGCCTCGTCGGTGGGGGCGAACACGGTGAACGGGCCGGGTCCCTTGAGAGTCTCGACCAGGCCCGCGGCCTGCACCGCCGCGACGAGCGTGCCGAACGAACCGGCGCTGACGGCGGTGTCGACGATGTCCATGGTCTTCGCCACGTCGCCGCCTGCCGCCTTCATCGCCGCGCCCTTGGTCGTGTCCTTGGTCTGCGCCAACGCGCCGCCGGCGAGCGCCAGGATGGCGGCGCCGGCCAGGATGGTATTCATCGACTTGGTCATCTTCTTTATCCTTTCCCTTGACCGGTGTGTGATCAACACCTGGTCTTAAATTCGTTCAAAACGATCACTCCAACATGTTAGCCAGAGCCGACCAACGCCGCAAGCACAAAATACGTTCAAAACGATCTTTTTTTCGGAGACGACGGAAGTAATACCATAAGTTATTAAATAAGAACAATATATGGTATTTCTAGGACACTCCGATCGGCCGGCTACGGGTGATCAAGCGGTTGCGGGCCAGCCTTTCTGGAACTAAAATTCGTTCACAACGCTCAACCGGCGGAGCCGACATGAACAAACAGTTGACCCCTCGCAAGATCGCCCGCGCCATGCAAGTGAGCGAGGCCTCGCTCAAACGCTGGTGCGATCGCGGCTTGATCCCGTCGGTGCGCACCGCGGGCGGCCATCGCCGCATCGAACTGGGCGCCGTGCTGAAGTTCCTGCGCGAGAGCGGCCGGCCGCTACCCACACCGGAGTTGTTGGGATTGCCATCAGCGGTCGGCAAGGGGACACAAGTCGTATCCGGCGCTGCGCGCGAGGCGACCGCGGCGCTCGCCGCTGGCGACGACGAACGGTTCGGCAGTTTGATATACAGTCTCTACCTCGCCGGCCACGAGATCGCCGAGATCGGCGACGAGGTGATCGCCGGCGCGTTCGCGCAACTCGGCGATCGCTGGCAGCACGGCGCTCTCGCTGTGTACGAGGAGCGGCGCGCCTGCGAGGTCGTACTGCGCGTGATCCACGAACTGCGGCGTGCCTTGCCGCACCCGGAGGCAAAGGCGCCGCTCGCAATCGGCGGCACACCCAGCGGCGATCCTTATTCCTTGCCGAACGCCCTCGTCGAACTCGCGCTGCGAGAGGCTG
>JAQULN010000290.1 GCA_028718575.1 Candidatus Krumholzibacteriia bacterium
AGGGGATCGATCACGTCCCAGTCCGCGAACAGGCCGGTGCGATAGTCCGCCACCAGCCGGTCGCTCGTGTTGCGGATCTCATAGCCGAGCACGATCAGGCGCGCCCGTTCCGCGTCGGCGTAGGCCCAGCTCTGCAGGCGCACTTCGATTCCGCGCGGCTGCGCGTGGCCGCTGTCGGTAAACGCCTGACTGAAGACCTGCATCAGGTCGCCGTCGTGCAAGATCGTGACGTTGCCGGTCGGCCGCCGGCGGGGCACCCATTCGGCGCGGTCGGCCCCGCCCGCGGTCAGATCGTTGTTGCACAGGTAGTCGCTGTCGGTGCCGCCCCAAAGCGAGCTGATGAACAGGTGGTTGACGCCGCCCGACGGGCCCATGCCGTCGCCTTGCAGGCGCGTATCGTCGAGGAACCCGAGGCTGCCGCGCGCGGTGGTGGTCAGGTACACCTGCCCCAGGTCGTGGGTGCGGTGCTCGGGCAGGCCGACGTAACCTTCGAAATCGAAGAGGCGCTCGAAGCCCTCGCTGGTGCCGACCGTCAGCGTCATCGTGAAGGTCTGTCCGTGCCACGCCGCAGGCTCGATCGCCATCTCGAACGGCCGGCTAGCGTTGTCGGCCTCCGCGCCCGCAGGAATATCGGGCCAGGCCGTGTTGTCGGCCAAGATCATGACGTGGTCGTTGCGCACGATCGCGAGTTCACCGATGACACCGGTGGCAGCAACATGCCCGACGTTACTGATCGTCAAGACGATCTGGATCTGTTCGCCGGGATTCATCACGCCGTCGCCGCCCGCATCGAACTGGCAGGCTGTCACTTGCAGATTGGGCAGCAAGTCCACGGGCACGGCCGTAACCGCGGCGTAAGCGTCGAGCAGGCCGGCACCGAAGACGTTGTCCTTGCCGGGAACGCCGAGATCGCGGGCCGAACGTTCGAGCAGACTGTCGATACCCGCCGCCGACAGGGTCGGATTCTTCTGCAACATGAGAGCAGCGACGCCCGCAGCGTGCGGGGCCGCCATCGAAGTGCCGCTCCAGTTCTCGCCGCTGTACTCGCCGCCCGGTAGCGTCGACCGGATGCCCTCCGCCGGCGCCACCAGGTCGGGCTTGACCAGGCCCGCGCCCGGCGCGTACGGCCAGTCGAACCACGGACCGATGTCCTGCCAGGTCGCCGGGCCGCGGCTGCTGAGCCAATAGCTGTTGTCGCTGCGGTGAGCCGTGCCGCCGACCGTCACGACGCCGCCCATGCTGGAATGCGGCGCGCGCTGGCCTTGCCAAGGGGCCGGGATGCGGGCGGTCATGCCCAACTCGATCGGCGGGACGAACTCGCCGTGGTAGTTGCCGGCGCTGTTTAAGATGATCACGCCCGCCGCGCGAATGGCGGCCGCGTTGAAGCGGTCGTTCCGCAGGTAATACGGCGATACTTCGCCCTTGATGCCCAACGACATGCTGATGATGCGAGCGCCGCGCTCCACGCAGTACTGCTGCGCCGCCCACAGACGGCTCAGTGTGCTCGTGCCCGCGGTGGTGAAGACCTTGACCGGCAAGAGCCGCGCGCCCGGCGCCACCCCCGACTGGAAGCCCCCGTTGCCGCCGCCGACCAGGATGCCGGCGGTGTGCGTACCGTGCCCCGCGCACGAACTGTCGTCGGTCGGATCACCGTTGCCGTCGCCGAAGTCCCAGCCGAAGAAGTCGTCGACGAATCCGTTGGCGTCGTCGTCGATCCCGTTGCCGGAGATCTCGCCGGGGTTGAGCCAGATGCCGGACTTGAGATCGGGGTGATGCAGATCGACGCCGGTGTCGATATGCCCGATCAGGATGCCTTCGCCGGTGAACCCTAGTTCGCGCCAGACCCGGTCCGCCTGGATATAGCGCACGTTCCAAGCCGTGTCACAGGGCGCCGCCTTCACGCCCGCGGCGGCCTGCGGCAGGCCGCTCAGCAGCTCGTATTGCTTGTCGTGGAAGAGTATCGCCTCGTCCAGGCGCTTCGCGCTGGCCAGCGCCAGGATGACCTCGCGGTCGGCGCCGAACGCAATAGCGTTGGCGAAGTACAGCATGTCGGCGTAGACCAACTCGCCCGGCAGGCTGCCGCTGGCAAAAAACTCCCACGCTTCGCTCTGCGCTTTGCGAATCTGAATCTTCAGCGCGGCAATAGCGGCCTGGCGGCGTTTGCTGGGCGTGGTTCCTTCGAGTTGCACCTCGAGGTCGTCGAGCTCCGGCTCGTCCGGGAAGACCATCAAGACGTTGAAGATCTCCGGTTGCGCTTTCTCATCCAACAGTCTCTTGAGTTCCGGATCGATATGCGCCGCACCCGCCGAGCCGATCCAAACCGCCAGCAGGAAGCCGGTCACGAGGAGCATCCGGGGTAGGGGACCCATGCGGGGATCCTTTCGAGGCGCGCGCGACGTGCAAACCACAACGAACCCCCCTCACGTCCAGCGAGAAAGGCGGCTCGACGGGAGAGTTCTGTGAGTATTAAGCATACCAGACGACAAATATGCACGCAAGAATCAGATGCGGATTTCCCAGGTCGTCTCGATCGGCGCGCTGCCGCGCAACATGGCCGCGACCGAGCAGTAAGATTCGAGACTCAAGTCTAAAGCTCGCTTGAACTTATCCTCGTCCACGTGGCCGCTGACCACGACGTGCAAGGCGATCCGGGTATAGACCCGCGGCTGGGTGTCCGCCCGCTCGCCGGTGGCGGAGATCTCCAAGCCCGTCACCGACTGGCGCATCTTGGCCAGGATCCCGATCAGGTCGACCCCCATGCAACCGCAGAGGGCGTGCAGGACCAGTTCCATCGGCGACGGCGCGGTGCCGGCGCCGCCGGCCGCGGCCGGGGCGTCGGTCACGAGGGCATGGCCGCCGCACGAGGTGTGGACGAACCGTAACCCATCGGTCCAGATCGCCCGACAGCCGGGGGAAGACATGGCTGCGTCCTTTCGCAAGTCAGCGTAGAGGTCGGAACAGGCTGCGCCCTTCCTCGATCTCCAAGCGCTTCATCAGCGCATTGATCTCGGCGCCGACCAGGAAGATGAAACCGGTGAGCCAAAAATAGGCGAGCAGGATGACCACGGCGGCCAGCGAGCCGTAGGTGGCGTTGTAACTGCTGAAGTTGCGGACGAAAAGGCGGAAGGCCGAGGTCGCGCCGAGCCAGAACACCGTCGCGACCACGCTGCCGGGCATGATGTGCACCAGCCGTTGCCGCGCTTCAGGCGCGTAGTAGTAGAGCACGACCACGGTGCTCAGCGTCAACAACGCGGCCAACGGCAGCCTGATGGTAGTCCAGAACGTCGACGATTCCGTCGCCAGGCGCAGGAAGCGGAACAGGTTCTGCGTAACCTGCGGTCCGAACAACGTGATCACCATCGCCAGGAGCAAGATCGCCGAAAGCGCCAGCACGAGCCCCATCGAAAGCAGCTTCTGCGTCACGATATTGCGGCGCGGGCGCAAATTATAGGCACGGTTGATAGTCGTGATCAGCGCCCCCACGGCCATGCTCGAGCCCCAGAGCGCCACCAGGAATGACACCGCCGTGGTTTCGCGGCTGCGGGTCGGCAGTACGCGCAGCACGACGTCGACCACGAAATTGGCCGCATCGTCCGGCATCTGCGCGCGGAGCGCGTCGAGCAGAATCGGCTCCAAGTCATCGCCGAAGGAGAGGTAGCTCGTCAAGGAGAGGACGAAGATCAGGAACGGGATCAGCGACATGAGCATGTAGTACGCGATCTGCGCCGCCATGCCCATGCAATCGTCATAGGCGATCTCGCGCCGCAAGCGGTTGAGGTAGGACAGCGCTCGTTTCCAGTGCTCCCGGGACATGATGCCATAGCATGCCGCGCGCCCACAGCGATTGCAACCACGCTTCGCTGTCGCCGGCAAAACAGGTGCTTGCGTGCCTGGGCGGGTGCCGTGTCCTATATTGCCCGCGGTGGTTCGTCGCTCCGCGACGAACGCTCACAACGAGGCAGGAGGCGATCTTCTTGGTAACGCTCAGCTCGCTCTTGGCGGTCGGTCCGACGATGACGTTGGCGCTGGTTGTAGCCTTCGCGGCCGTCCCGTCGGCGGCCGCAGAACTCGCGGTCGACGTGCACGAAGTGCTCGACCTGGGGCCGTTCGCTCTGCCGCGGCCGGCGTTTCACGACGCGGCGCAGAAGGGGATGACCCTCGCCGATCTGATGTCGGCCCGTGCGCTGGACGTGACGGGCCTGCGGCCCGGCGCCGGCGGCCGCGTGGCACTGACCGGCGGCCGCGCCGCGACCTGGCGCGTCGCCGCCGCGCCGGTCCTCTGGGAAGCGCTGCCCGCGGCGCCGGCGGAGGCTTGGCTGGCGTTCTACCTGCGCAGCGACCGCTGGCAGTCGGCGATCCTGGTGGTGGCGGCACCGGCAGGATCGCATCTGCAGGCCTGGCACAACGGCGCGCCGCTCGCACTCAAGTCCGACAGCGAGAAGACCGCGGACGCGCCGGCCGCCGCGGACGCCGCGAACGCCGCCGCGGACGCCGCGAACGCCGCCGCGGACGCCGCCGCGCCGTCAGACCGCCACGAGGCAGCGTTGAAGCTGCCGATCGGCGTCAGTCTGGT
>JAQULN010000291.1 GCA_028718575.1 Candidatus Krumholzibacteriia bacterium
CGGCGGGATGCGCCAGCGGACGAAACCAAAGATTCATGCTTTCGATACGTCCCGATATATTGGTGTTGTTGCGGAGGGTGCCTCCGAAGGCGTAGCGGCACTTGGCAAACGTCACATTCATACCGGCAGAACAGGCACGGGCTATGGTGAACGCCAGCCGCAGACCTCGTTGTCGCATCGCTGTCTCCATGGCCAGTAGAAGGCTCTGAGCTGCTCCTTGGCCCCTTAGTTCGGGCAAGGTCGCGAAATCCGTCATCTCGACCGCGCCGTTGGCGAGATCCATCTCCGCGGACGCGACCGCGCTGATGCAGTGATCATGCTCCAGCTTGAAATACACGACGTCGCGTTGCATGGCCTGGCGTAGATACTCCGGGTCATGGATGGGGAACGGATAGGTGGGAAACACTCGCCGGTAGATTCGACTTAGAGCTTCAGCATCGGCTGCGACGGCAATCGACACAGTATGATTCCAACCGCCGCCATCGGGGGGCGAGGGATTCTCGGTCGCCTTGGCGCGGGCAATCGCAAGGTTTTTACGGACCAAATCTGATTGGTGTTCCTTTCGGCGTCTGGAATCAAAATAGCGAGCCATGAAGTGAGCGTCTTGATCAGCACCGTAGTAATCCGGTACGCGACCTTCTTCTGCGGCTCCCCAGGCCGCGAAGGCTCGCCGGGCTGACGCCGGTACCTTGGCGATGACCTTGCCGTAGCCACGTCGTGTGGCGAGCTTCTCGATGTATGGTAGAAGTTCCGCGTGGTCCTCAGGTGCGGTTTGCATGATATAGATCCGGTCATTGAATGGGCCATGTTGAAAAACTGTGTCCTTGAGATGGTCAATCCGGTCGTACATTGTTATTAACCTCCTTCAGAAGGCGGTTTTCCTGATCAGGAAAGGCCAGCGACAAGCCGACGAAGAGAATGACGCTGACGGCAAGGCCGAAAATGATCGGATCTAGACCGCTGTCTTGCAGTGCGGTCGGCAGAGTCCACAGGCCGGCCTGCAAGCTCAGGGTCACAGCGCCGCCGCCGACAAGTCCGGCCATCGCGCCTGCGGCCGAAGCCTGATGCCAGAAAAGCGCGCCTACGGTGGGTGCGAGGAGTCCCGAGACCATGAAGGCGTAGACTTGTAGGATGATGTCGAGCACCCTGGTGAAACCGCCCGCGAGCAACACGGCCCCGGCGCCGACGAGCAACGTCACACCCTGGCTGACTCGCAGCGTGGTCTGCCGGCGCCAGCCTTGCCCGTAGCGGCGCTTGAGTATATCGCCCACGAAATTGCCCGAGGCTGCCATCAGGCAACTGTCAGCGGTGGACATGATGGCCGAGAAGTATGCCGCTGCCAGCAAACCGGCGATTCCAACTGGCAGAGACTGGCTGATCAACAGTGGTAACCCCATCTCAGGCTCGACCGCAGGAAAAAGAACGCGGGCGCACATGCCCAGGAACACGCCTAAGAACGCCATCACCGGCCATTCGAGCAGGCCGGCCAGATACCAGGCGCGCTTGGCTGTGGCGAGATCGCGGCAGGCGTACATCCGCTGGTAGAGCGTCATGCCGATCAACCAGATCGGGATGATGGTCGCCCCCCAGTTGATGAGCTGCACAGTTGAAACATTACCAAGCGAGAAATGAGCCGGCGGTAAGGTGCGGCGTAATTCGGAGATCCCGCCGAGTTCGCCCCATAACACGACCGGCACGGCCACGACGATCAAGCCGACCAGCAGGATGCTCCACTGGATCGTGTCGGTGAAGATCACTGCTTTCAGCCCGCCCAAAACCGTGTAGAGCACCGTGACGACGGCAATCACGAGCAGGGAGAAATCGAGTGCAGACATGCCCCATGGCGCGACAGTCAGGATGGTGGCCGAGGCCAGCTTGGCTCCGGCCAGGATCTGACCGGCGGTGAATCCCAGATAGCCGACTCCGGAAACCACGGCTGCGACCAACGCCACGCGTTCGCCGTATCGGTGGCGAAGCAGGTCCGGATAAGTCATCAATCCGAATCGTCGATCCACGGCTTTGACCCGCGGCAAGACCAACACGGCAGCCAACCAGGCGCCGATCAGCCCCGTGAACAACAGCCAACTGCCTGCCAGGCCCATGATGAACCCGAGTCCGCCGAGGCCGATCGAAAATCCGCCTCCCACGTCGGTTGCCACGATTGACAGTCCGATGTGGCGGGCTCCCATGCTGCGGCCGCCGACGTAGTAATCTTCGCTGTTTGTGTTGCGCCGGTAGTGGTAGATACCCATGGCGAGCACGCCGGCCAGGTAAACGCCGAAGATGACGTAATCAATGACCGTCATGCGCTGTCGCTGTCGTCGCGGCGCCGTGCGCGGTCGTTGTCCGCCGGCGTCAGGGCGATGGTTTCGTCGCTGTCGGACAGAAGGCGGGCGATGCCCAGCGCCTTGTCTTCCGGTGCGTCTGCCAGATTGAGCTGGAGATCGCACTTCTCACATTGCCGGTCGCAGAACTTGGCGGCGTAGGAGTCAGGCTCGGTGTATGTCGTGATTACACCCTCGTAATTGCGCAGCACCACCTTGTTCGTCGACCAACTGATCAGGTAGTTAGGCCCCACGCGGATCTTGCCGCCGCCGCCCGGCGCGTCGATGACGTACTGCGGAACCGCGAAGCCGCTGGTATGGCCGATCAGGCTTTCCATGATCTCGATCCCCTTGCCGATCGGCGTACGGAAATGGGTCAGACCCTCGGCGAGATCGCACTGGTACAGGTAGTAGGGGCGTACGCGATTCTGAACCAGCTTGTGGACCAGACTCTTCATGATGCGCGGACAATCGTTGACCCCGGCCAGTAGTACGGACTGATTGCCTAGCGGGATGCCCGCATCGGCGAGGCGCGCCAGCGATTCGCGAGCGGAGTGAGTCAATTCGCGGGGATGGTTGAAGTGGGTGTTGATCCAGACCGGACGGTGTGTCTTGAGCATGTCGACCAAGCTGTCATCGATGCGGTACGGTAGGACCACGGGGGTGCGCGTGCCGATCCTGACGACTTCGACGTGATCGATTCTGTCCAGTTCGCCGAGAATCCAGTCGAGTTTGCCGTCATCGAGTAGAAACGGATCTCCACCCGAAAGCAATACGTCGCGCACTTGCGGCGTGCGTTTGATGTAGTCGATTCCCTGGGCCAGTACTTTCCGGCTGGGTATGGTGTCGCGGTCGCCGACCTTTCGCTTGCGTGTGCAGTGGCGGCAGTACATGGCGCAAACGCCGCTGACATAGAATAGCACGCGGTCCGGATAGCGATGGGTAACATTTGGAGCCGGACTGTCCTCGTCTTCGGCCAGGGGGTCGATCATGTCATGCGGGTTGATCAACAGTTCGGCGGCCTGAGGAAAGCTTTGACGGAGGACAGGGTCGTTCGCCCAATCGTCTTGATCGATGAGCGACAGGTAATACGGTGTAACTGCCAGCGGAAACTTGGCCACGGTAAGTTCGAGATCCCGCCGATCCCGCACGGGTAATGACACGCCCAGCAATCGTTCGAAGGTGTTCACATCACGGATGGTATGGCGCAGCTGCCAACGCCAATCTCGCCATTGCGCGGCGGCGGCTTTTTCGCTGATCAATCCGGCTAACTCGAGCTGCCGGTTCGACAAGGAAGGTATCGCGTGCATGAGCATGCTCCTCTGAGGCAATGGTGCTGGCCCCCGCCCCGGCACAGCGGGCTGGGGCCCGCCCGTGGTTACTCCTGCTGTGGCTCGGAGGCGAGCAGCGTATCGAGGGGCGGCACGGGTGCTGCCGACAGCGGCGGGGCGGCAATGATATCGACCAGGGTCTCGAGCAGAGCCGCGAGTCGATCGCGGTCGCCGGCGGCGAGCTGCTGCATGGCACGGCGCAGGGGATGCCGGTCCGAGTAGGGAGTCAGCAGGCTGAACTGCCGTCCGGCCGGCGTCAAGCTGACGATAACTCGGCGCCGGTCGTCCGCCGACCGCTCGCGCCGGATCAGGTTCTTGGCGTCGAGACGGTCCAGGATGCGGACAACAGTGCTGGCGCTCAGTGGCACCTGAGCGGCGAGTTCAGTCACCGTCAGGCTGCCTGCCTCGGCGAGCTGGTTCAGGCAAAGCAACTGGGGCCCGGTGATCTGGTGTTGGGCGACCAAGCTGCGGGAATAGAGGTCGACGGCCCTAATCAGCCGGCGTATGGCGACGAGCACTCGCCGCTCGCTCGTGACCTCGGGCGGCACCTGCGCACGGTCGTTATCCGGACGAGGTTCTGTTGCTCGTGTCATCTCCATCGGATTCCTGCTGTTATGTGGTTGTCGTAGATCATTGCTGAAGCTAATAATACTACAGCAATAATTGCATAAGCAAGTTATTTCTGGTTTACTGCGTTGCTCGATGTCGTCGCATCCGGTTACGATCGCGAGCAGACGCTCAAACGGAGGTTCTATTGCTGGATTTAAGCAAAACGCCGGCTCAGCCGCGGATGATCGGGGGACGGTGGCGCGTCTTCCTCGACTTTGCGCTCATCGTCGTCGGCGCCACCTTGAACGCGGCGGCCTTGGCCGTGTTCCTGCTGCCGAAC
>JAQULN010000292.1 GCA_028718575.1 Candidatus Krumholzibacteriia bacterium
GTACTTCCGGCGGCGGCATCCGGCGTTTGGACGGGGGATCGAGCCAACTCTCCGACCGGAGGCGTTCCGTCACGTAGGCCAGCCCTAACAACGGGACATCCGCGTGGACGGCCGCCGCGACTTCCTGGCTCACCGCCTGGACCAGCCGGCCAACGGGGGATTCGGCAACCTGCGTATCCGCGGCCGCGAACACGAATTGCCGGCAGGTCAGCTCACGACCGGTAATGACCCGTACGGTCGCCGACTGCTCCTCGACGAAATCCGGGCGAAAATCGCCGCTGAACGAAGCGGTCACCAACGGATCCTGCCGCCACTGTTGCCCTTCCAACGTGCGGACCTCACCGTCGCGCCAGAGCCGGACCTCGGCGACCGCCGCGAGAATACCGCCGGAACGGTCGGCGATCGCGTCGGTGAGGCTGATGCGCAATCCCTCACCCGGCACGACGGTGAAGACGTCGGTCGGGGCCTCCACCAACGGCAGAACTTCCAGCACCCAGCGCCCGAGTTCGTCCCGTCCCAAACACTGGATGCGCAGCAGATCGTCGGTGCGGCGCCCCTGCGCCAGCGCCTGGCGGCGGTAATCGGCCCATTGGCCCGCACCAAGATTGAGCGGCAGTTCCGGCCGCTGCCAAAGCGTGAACAGATCTAGCGCCGGCGCCGCCACGGCGCTAAGCAACAACCCCGCGATGGCAAGGCCCCAGTGTCGCCGTCGGCTCCGGGACGCACTCACTTGCGCGAGTTCGAGTTCAGTGGGCGATCCGCTCCCAGAACCGTGCATAATCGAATGCTTCATCCTTGTGCTCGTCGTGGCACGGCCGCTCGCTATCGACATGGCACCGGGTGCAGGACTCCCGGGCGACCTTCAACATCTCGCCGGTGCGATCGTGCTGAGTTCCGTAACCGTGGCAAGCCTCGCACTGGACATTGCTCAGGTTTGCCCGCTCATGTTCGTCGAATCCGTTATAATGCCGATAGCCCGTGGTATGGCAAACCAGGCACTCCGGTTCCGACTGCATATTCCTGCCTCGCAGCGACAGGTGCGCCCGCGAGTGAGAGGTCTTTCGCCACTGCCGGTGGATCTCCGTATGGCAGGCCTTGCAATTGTTGTCGCCCAAGAACTGTTCGGCCGGCGAACCTTGATCGCGCGGGAATGCGGCACGTTGAGCATCGCGCAGATCGTCGACGCGCTGCTTGAACGCATCCACTTCCGCGAGCATCACCGGATCGTGTTCGAACGCTTCATTCAACGCCGTCAAAGCGATCTGGGCGGTCATGACCTGGCCGGTCTGCAGATCGATCCCGAGATCGGCGCGGCCAATTCGCTGCCCCTCGGGGACCGCGGCCAGCACAAACGCTCGGTGGACGGTCCGCGGTCGATCGAAGGAGCGCAACGCGTGGCCCAGGACGACGATATCGACCGTCGGGACTTGTTCGAGCACCGTCTCGGTCGGCTGCTCGCCGAAATGACTGAGCAGCACCACGCAGTCGGACAACTCGCGCAGGCGCGGTACGAGTTGCTGGAGAACGGTAACCGGGTCGGCGACCTCGTACTCGACGTCTCGCGCCGCCATGGTCGTGATGCGATGGGCGGGACCGAGCACGCTGCAGATCCCGAAACGCACGCCGCCGCGTTCGATCACCAGATATTCAGGCAACAGCAATTCGCCCGTCGCCGCGTTACGGACATTGGCGTTGGTAAAAGGTAGATCGTACTCCGCGATCATCTGCTGCAGGAACTCGAACCCGTAGTTCAAGTCGCGCTCGCCCAGGCCGATGGCGTCGTAGCCGAAACTCGCCGTCTGCTTGGCCAGAAACTCGCTCTGGATCTGGGCCCGGCGGTTGCGATCGCCGAACAGATCCCCGCCATCCAGCACGAGGAGAGGCAGGTTTTCGTCCCAAATCTTGTTGAAGTATGTGGCCCTCCGGGCCAAGCCGCCGCTGCGTTTGCCTTTTCAGCCACAGGGGTCGATATGGCCCTTGACGTCGCTGTTGTAAACGATGGTCACCGATCGCCAGGGAGCATCGTCGGCGCGCGCCGCCGCAGTCGCAGCGTGCAGCGGCGGCAACAACGGTAAGGCCAACAATAAAGCCAGCAGGCCGAAGGAGAAGGCGGTGATTCGCTGTCGAGCCAACATGCAGTAACCTACCGGATTGGCGACGTCTGTGAAGTCGACGGCCGACACTTTGTGATGGCGGGAACCCGTCGCTACGGTCGTTCTGAACCGACTCAATTATATTCCCGACCACGGCAAGGAGCAAGACACGGGCCGGGCTGGCCGTGATACCCCGCTGAGGCCGCTCGGTTCCGTGAAATGACACGTCCAGCCGCTCATGCTGACGGCGTTGCGACTCCCGTGCGCAGGACTGCCGGCGGGCGACGCGCCAGCGGCGAGCGAACGCCGGGCCGCAACTTGTCGCGAAGACCAAGAGGGCGACCGCAAGGCCGCCCTCCCGAAACGTCGGCTACCGCCGTTACTTTCGCTTGTGCACCCTGTCCTTGAAAGCCTTGCCGGCAGCGAAGGCCGGGTACTTGGCGGCCGCGATCATGATAGTGGCGCCCGTCTGCGGATTCCGCCCCTGGCGCGCCTTGCGGGCCCGCCGTTCGAACGTTCCGAAACCGGTCAGCGAGATCTTTTCGCCCTTGGCTATCTCGGCGGCGATGATCCCAGTCTTCTTTTTGTCATCGCTGGTCGAGAAAAGGGCGTCGATGGCGCCAACAGCCTGCCGCTTGTTCAATCCCGTCTTCTTCATCAAAGCATCGATCAGTTCGCTCTTGTTCATGCACTCACCCCCTTTCTTGGCACTCATTGGGCCTCAAACGACGGTTGCTGTCAACGAAAAAGCTAAGCCTGATGCAGGAATTCGCGCCGGTCCGGCGGCGAAACCCAGGTCAGAAGAAGCTTCCGAAGTCCCCCGTCGAACCAAGGAGGTCTTCCTTGCCGCGCGTCAGCTTGACCTCGGGAATCGCCTTCAGGTAAAAACGGAAACCGAATAGGGATTCTTGCGGCGAGACGATTCGCGTGAACTCCAGACGCCAGCAATGCAGATCCCGTTGGAGGCGGTACTCCTGTCGCGTCGTACTGCGCGCTTCGAGGTCGAACGACGCCGAGTAGCGAAATTCCCAGTCGTGCGTCAAACGCGCGGCACCGGATAGACTTGCCCGCGCCGTCGTGCGGTCCGATCCCGCCGTGTGGCTCAGTGACACACTGCCGCCGACGTTCCAGGGAATGTACCGCCCCCCTTCGGTTTCGTCGCGCCCGATGGAACCGCCTTCCGCCGGCGCAAACTCGTCGAAGTAGCCGCCGTAGAAACTGCCGTCCGCCGATGCCGGTTGATCCCACTCGGAAAGTTCGGCGGCGGCTTCGTCGCCGACGAGCGTGTCGGCGACAGCCTCGCCCAAGAGCGCGTACGCCTCGCTGCGTTCTTCCTGGCGCGTCAGACCGGCGTAGCCGGTATCGACGCGTCCGTTGAAGCCGAAGCTGTAGTTAAACTGCGTTCGGGTGATCTTCCATAAATAGGGATCGATGACGTTGTTGAGCTTGAAGGCCAAATTGCGGCTCTGGCCTGGCTTGAACGTCAAACCGCTGCTGATGTCGGACCACTCGCGCTGGGCATCGGGATTGTAGCTGGTGTTGAGACTCCAGTCGATCAGGCCGTCCAGCTTGCGCACGGTCTGCGCGGTATCCTGACCGCTGTTGCTGAGATACTTCACGTCGAAGCGATTGCTGGCTGAGAGAGAGTAGCTGCTGCCGCGCGTCTGCTTGCTGCCCAGCTGCGGGCGGTACGATGCGCCGCCGCTCACCCGCAGCGTGTGGCGGATGGCCTGCAAGGGACCGACGCGCACCGGGAAGATGCCGTACAGGGTGGTCGACAGGCCGCTGTTGAACGACAACGACGGGCGCGAGAGCTCGGTGACGTCGCCGATGTCGCTCCAAGTGCTGTCAGCAGCGGCGTAGCGCAGCCCCGCCAGATCGGTCCGCGTCCAATTCCAACTCGAGCTGGCGCCGAAATTCAGGTTGAAGATGCTGATCCGCGGCGGCCGCACAGTCAGGCCCCAGTTGCCGTTGGCGGTGTACCGCTTGGTCTGAGTCGACTCGGTCTCGTTCCGCTGTTGCGACATGCTGTAGCCCTGCGTGAAGTACGTGTTGCGGCCGACATTGCCGAAGAAACTGCCTTGTTGCCCGGACCGGAGCTGGCGCCCCAGCGTAAGCTGTTTGACGCTGAGCGACAGAGACGGCAGGGTCATGGTGTAGATGGCCTTGTCGGTCTCCGGGTTGTCGTCGCGGGCGTTCGTGTACTCGGTACGACTCGCATTGAGGCTGGCGCCGCCGAAGCCGAAATTGCGGCTGAGGTAGATATTTGATTTGAGCTGGCCGCTGATGACGTCGCGGCCGCGGTCTTGGTTCAGGTTGTTGCGCGACAGTTCCCGGCTCGCCATCTCGACATCGCTGCGGAACCGATAGTCATCGAAGAGCTTCGGCTGATCATGAGCCCAGCGGAGCTGCCACTCGCGCAGGTCCTCGTCG
>JAQULN010000293.1 GCA_028718575.1 Candidatus Krumholzibacteriia bacterium
CGTCGACGCGAGCGAACAGAGCCTGCTGGCGCGTATCACGTATTTGCAGAACCGTCTGCAAGATGGCGCGCTGACACCCGCGGAACGCCGGGACTTGAACCAGGAAGCCCGGGAGAGGGAGAACGAAGCGCGCCTGTTGCGGTTGCGCCACGCCGAACGGGAGGCAGCGTTCGCCGGACCGCTCGATCCGATTGCAGAGGATGCTGGTTCGCTGTTGGCGGTGCTTGCGCCGGGGGAATTGGCCGTCTCCTATTTCCTCGGCGGTGACGCTTCCTACGTGTTTGCGGCGTCTGTTTCCGGCGCGGTTGTGCGGATTCTGCCTCGTCGGCAGGAGATCGAAGCGCGCGTCCGGCGGTTCCTCCGGTTACGCGCGAGTCTCCAGGACTCCACGCCGGGCTCTATTCCCCCCGGCGTTCTTGAGCAGGCCGGCCGCGAGCTCTTCGCGGTCCTTTTGGAGCCGGTTCTGGCGACCGCCGACTCCGCGGCGACGTTGATCATCATCCCGGACGGACTCTTGCACCACCTGCCGTTTCCGGCGCTGGCGGACGACCGAGGGATTCTGCTCGGCCGTCGTGCTTGCTTCGTGACGCCGTCGCTGCAGACCCTGGGTCGCCTGCGCCAGCGCGCAGAGGCGCGCCGCCGGACGGCGCGGCCGAGCATCCCGATCATCGCGGTCGGCGCCGAGGGCGGCGACCGCTCCGGCGAGACCGCTGCGCGCCTGTATCCGTACGACGATCGCGTGATGGCGTATTTGCCGCAGGCGGCGATCGAGGCGCGGCAGGTCGCGAATCTGTTCTCCGGGGCGATGCTGTTGATCGACGACCAGGCCACGGAGCAGGCATTCAAGGAGAGCCCGCTGGACAAGGCCGCCGTGGTTCATATCGCGGCTCACGGTTACGCCGACGAGCGCGAAGTCAGGCGGTCGTTTTTGGTGCTGAACCCACCGCCGATTGCCCGGGCCGATCTCGACCGCCCGGGCGAAGAGCTGGCGGCGGCGGCGATCGAGGACGGCCTGCTGCAGTGGGACGAAGTCGCGGTGTTGCCGCTGCAGAGCGCATTGGTGACGCTGGCTTCCTGTCGCTCCGCGAGCGGCGTGCTGGCGGCGGGCGAAGGTGTGATCGGTTTGACGCAGGCATTCCTGCACGCGGGGGCGACCAGCGTCCTGGCCACCCTCGGGGAGGTGCCGGATGCCTCGGCTCGGAGCTTTGTGCTGGCGTTCTACGAACGGATGCGCCTGGGCGACACCGCGGTCGCGGCGTTGCGCGCGGTGCAAGATATGGCGCGTTATTGGCCGCCTGCCGATGCGAAGGCGGCGGCGGAGTTCGTTCTAGTCGGCGACGGCAGCGTACGCCTGCCTATTGGAAGTCGGGCTGATCGCGCGCGAACTGTCCGTTATACCCTGTGTCTGCTTGCGATCGCAATCCTGGCCGCAGCGGTTTTTGCGTTTCGGCGCCGAGCCGCCGCGCCGCGCTGAAAAGGAAAGCTGTGTCAACAGACGGACGTCGAGAGTCTCAACCATCGCAGCACAACTTGGCCGCCTACGGCGACGATGATCTCGCGGTCCTTGCCGCCGAGACGCGAGACGAGGCGGCTTGCGCGGAGATATACCGCCGTTATCGGAGAAGGGTCTATCTATGGTGTTTTCGCTACACGCATGACGCGGACGAGGCGGTGGATTGCGCCCAGGAGGTTTTTGTCCGGATCTTCCGCGGGCTCGGCGGCTATCAGCGCGGCGCGAAACTGTCGACCTGGGTCTATCAGATCGCCCGCAACTACTGCCTGAGCTTGTTGGCACGTAAAAGTCGCCTGTGGCGGGAGCGGTTGCAGAGCCTCGACCGGGTCGATCTCGCCGACGGCGCCGCCGACGGGCGAAGACGAAAGTTCGAGCGGACAGAGAGCCTCCGACGCGTGCTGGCCGCAGCGGAGCGAGTGATGGAAGCGCGGGAGCTGGAGGCCTTCGTCCTACACTACCGCGACGGACTGTCGGTCAAGGAGATCTCGCGAACGCTGGGATGCGATAACATCACCGGCGCGCGGACGCTGATCCAGAATGCGCGGCGCAAGTTCCGCCGCCTGGTCGAACGCAAGGAGTTCGCCGATGAATGAGCGCAGGCCGACCGAACATCCCGACTATGACCATCTGGAGCTTCTGGGCCGGTATCTCGCGGGCGAACTGACCGACGAGCAAACCGCGTTTGTTCGGGAGCATCTGGCGGGCTGCCCCGCCTGCCGCCTCGAGCTGCGGCGCCTGGCGCGGTTTCTTGCGTTGGAACAAGACGATGAACTGGCGGCCGAGGCGGCTTGGGACCGGGCGAAACCCACCCTCGACGCCCGCGTCGCGGCCTTATGGTCGCCGTCCGCGGATCAGGCGGATCAGGCGGATCAGGCGGATCGGGCGGATCAAGCGGATCACGCGCACCGAGCGAACGACCTCCAGCCGGCTGGACGGGCGGTACCAGGGACCGATTGGACCGCCGCTCGCAATCGCCGGCGCCGTGTCGTGCCGCGCGCGCAATGGTGGATCCCCGTGGCGGCGGCGGCGGCGATGACCGTGGTCGTGCTCGGTATCAACCGTGTCGATTTCTCCGCGACGGCGCCGGAAGGCGGCACGATACCGCCGGCCTTGGACACCGGCGGCCCGTTGCGCGGCGGCGAGAAAGCGACCGCGCGGTTCGTACTCCTGCGCCCAATTGGCGATATCGCGGCCAAGCCCGACACATTCGCCTGGCGTGCGGAGCAGCCTTGGGATCGGTTTGTTTTGGAGATCTACACGCCCGGGTTGCGCACGGTCTATCGCCGCGAACATCTCGCAACGACTCACTTCGCCGTTCCCGACTCGCTCCGGTCATTATTGCGTGCGGACTCGACCTATCTCTGGAGCGTCCAGGGTTTCTACAAGCTGGAACCCGTCGGTGCCACCCCGGAGGCCTGGTTCCGAATCCTGCGCTGACCCCAGGTCGACATAGCGCCGGAACAAGCGCGGTCGTTTGTCTGGCCGCCGCGTCCGAGAAGGACTATCATTTCTTTGAGTTCGGCAGGAGGACGACATGGCCAGACAGATCTATATCACCGAATCCGACAAACGACGCCTGGCGAAGCTCGTTAACGGGTCCACGGGCCAGGCTGACCCAGACCGGAAAGATATCGAGGCGTTGGCTGCCGAGCTGGCGCGGGCGAGCGTCGTATCGTCGCAGGACATCCCGCCGGATGTGGTCACCATGAACTCACGCGTCGTCCTGCGCGACCTCGACACCGCCGAAGAAATGACCTACATCCTGGCTTTCCCACAAAACGCGGACATCGACCGCGGCGTGATCTCGGTCTTGGCGCCCATCGGGACGGCGATTCTCGGCTATGCGAAAGGCGATGTGATCACGTGGACTGTTCCGTCCGGGATCCGTCGCATCAGCATCGAGGATATTCTCTATCAGCCGGAAGCAGCGGGCGACCACCACCTGTAGCCCGGGCGATCACGCGTCCCGGATCACCCGTCGTGACAATACGCCAACAAGTCGCCGATTTTTTGGGATTGCGCCGGAGCATGGCGGCGCGCTTTCGGTCGGCCTGCTGAACGGGCTGGATAATCTCCTCAGCGCTCTCTATTCCTTTCCGGGCGGTTACGCCAGCGACAAGCTGGGCTACAAGCGAGCCCTGGCTCTGTTCAACGTCATCGCGATGGCCGGTTACGCCGTGGTAATCGCCGTGCCAAGCTGGCAGGCTGTCATTCTGGGCGCCGTGTTGTTCATCTCGTGGACGGCGATCTCCTTGCCTGCCACCATGGACATGGTGGCGACCGTTCTGCCCCGGCACAAGCGGACCATGGGCGTATCGTTGCATTCGCTCGTGCGGCGTGTGCCAATGGCCCTGGGACCGGTGATCGGCGGCGCCTTGATCGCTGTTTACGGCGAGATCGCCGGCATGCGCCTGGCCTTCAGCGTTGCCTTCGTCCTGGCGGGGGTGTCGCTGGCGCTCCAACAGAAGCTGATCGTCGGCGAGCGACACTCGAGCCCGGCGCCGCGCTTGGAACCGTCCCGCGGCTCGTCCCTGCTCAGCCGGCCGCTGCCGAACTAGCCGCCAGCCTGAAGGTCGGACAGGCGTTGGTGCCGTTTTTCGAGAGCGTGGCGTCTCCCGCAACCAACTTCATCGTCGCTTCCGCTTGCGGATTGACAGGAACGCTTTACTTCGCGCTCTTCGGCAAGGACCTCGGGCGCGTGGCGACGAAGCCCGACAGCGCATAGGTCGCCGAAAACTGACTTGCTCCCAGCCAACGCTTGCGGTATCCTCAAGACACGATCGCTTCGCGCCACGCGCGCGGCGGGCCAAGTAGGTTGATCTGGATCATTCATGGATGCTCCAGGTCAGGGCGGCCGAAAGGTCCGGGCGAGGTGGGACTCGCCGCATGCGGTTCGCCCGAGAGGAGGTGATCCAGTGAGTAGTGACCGATGTGGCTCTGTGGAGGTGACGTCCTCGTAACGGGGTCTCCCTGAAGCCAGGCCGTGATCGGGACCCGTCGCGGGGCA
>JAQULN010000294.1 GCA_028718575.1 Candidatus Krumholzibacteriia bacterium
TGTAGCGGCTTGCAATGATGATCGCCCGGAACTGCAATAAAGGGCGGTTTCCGGCTCACATTGGGTGAGACGTTAGGGGCCGGCAGGCTCACATTGGTTGAGACGCAAATCACAATCGGTGCGACGGACGCGAGATGTTCGGCGATCGGCGCAGGATCGCGGACACGCCATGACGTTGCGACTTCGTGGCCCTTTCGACCTGTGAGGTTGCTAAGCCATGACAGACCGCAGGCATGGTCCGCTCCGCACGACGCTTGCAATCACGCGGTGCTGCCTCCAGTCGAAGGCGACGTGCTCACGATGCTGCAGCGAAAGGACGGGTGCGAGATGACCGATGCCAACCGGATCGCTGCCGCCATTAACCTGCGGGTCCGCCAGCTTGAAGCGCAGGGAATCACCGGGATCGCGCTGGCCAATCATATGATCGGCCACATGCAGGACCTGCACGCCATCTACACCACTGCAAGCGACCGGGCGTTACGCGATCTGTGTGACCGCTTTCCCGGGTTTGAGCGTTATGCCAGAATCATGGAGGAGGTTTCGGAACGGAACCAGGCCATGATGGCCTCCGGCAGCCATCCCCATGGCGATTTACCCGAGTTGCCTGAGCCCATGAAAGCAAAGCTCGTGCACGTGCTGCGCGCTGCCGCCGAACTCGAGCGAGAGGCCCAGGCAGCCGTTGATGGTCGCACAGGCGACCTGTCGGAGCGATTGACGGAGTTGAGGCGAAGTTGGGCCGACGGCTGCGCGCGATTAGTATCCGAATTCAAATCCTCGGATTTACCGCTCGGTTCCCAGGCTTTGGTGGAACAGGTGCTCAAGGCGACAGCAGAAAGAATTTGCAAGGCGGTGGAAAACCGTAGCGCAGCCTGATCGCCGGAAACCGATGCCGGGACCGCCAGGAAAACGAGCGGTTTTCTCGCGGTCGGGCGATGCCGCTTCCGGCTGCCCGAAAACAGCAAGAAAACCCGTTGTGAAAACCAGCGCCATCTTGCACCATGCCGGTGATCTTTTCTGGCGGGGTACGCATTGCTCATCGGCTATATCCGGGTGTCCAAGTCGGACGGCACGCAAACGCTGGAGCCGCAGCGCGACGCACTGTTCGCGGCCGGCATCGATCCATCCCGCATCTATGAGGATATGGCCTCGGGTCGGCATGATGCCCGGCCGGGACTCACCGCCTGCCTGAAGGCGCTCCAGCCAGGCAACACGCTCGTCATCTGGAAGCTCGACCGGCTCGGTCGCGATCTGCGTCACCTCGTGACGACGGCGGAGGATCTCCGGTCGCGCGGGGTCGGGTTGAAGGTCCTGGCCGGTGCCGGCGCGCAGATCGACACAACGTCTGCCAATGGCCGTCTCGCTTTCGGCATCTTCGCGGCGTTCGCCGAGTTCGAGCGCGAGTTGATCGCCGAGCGCACCCATGCCGGCCTTGCTGCGGCGCGCGCGCGCGGTCGCATGGGCGGTCGGCCGCGCAAGATGAACCGGGCGACGCTGACGATGGCGATGGCGGCGATGTCCGATCGGGGTGCCGTCGCAGCCGATGTCGCCAAGCGGCTCGGAATCACGACCACCACGCTCTATGTCTACGTCAACGGCGACGGCACTCCCAAGGCGCCGGGGCAGGCGTTGCTCGATGCTGGTCCCAGTCGGCAACTACAAAGCCAGGCTGCGTAATGAGCGCGGGCGTCACGGTCCCCATTGAGGCGATCGTGACGCTCCGGCGTCGATTGGCGGCACTTCCGGCGAGGCATCCTGAGCGGCAGCCGCTGATGGCATCGACCGCCGAACTCTACGATATCAGCCGCGCCACGCTCTACCGGCTGTTGCGCGGCGAGAGGCGTCCGAAGGACGCGCACCGCGCCGATCGTGGTCTGTCGCGGACGATGCCTGCCGACGAGATTGAGTGGTGGTGCGAGGTCGTCGCGGCGATGAAGAGCCGCACGACCAACCGGCAGGGTCGTCGCCTCTCGACGAAACGTATCCTCGAAATCGTCACTGAACACGGCGTCGAGACCCCCGATCGCGGTCTGGTGAAGCTGCCGTCAGGGCGCTTGGCGGCCTCGACGCTCAATCGCCACATGCGGCAACGCGGGTACGACACCGAGCGGATGACGCGCGAGCCGACTGCGGTGCGCTATCAGGCCGAACGCGCCAACATGCTCTGGCATTTCGACATGAGCCCGTCGGACCTCAAACAGTTGAAAGCCCCGACCTGGATCGATCCCGATCGGGGCGGCGCACCGACGCTGATGCTGTTCTCGGTGGTCGATGACCGGTCGGGCGTCGTCTATCAGGAATATGCGCTGGTTTACGGCGAGGATGCCGAGGCGGCGCTGCGCTTCCTGTTCCGGGCGATGGCGCCGAAGGAGGACAATCCCTTCGAAGGCATTCCGGAGAACATCCAGCTCGATGGCGGCCCGGTCGGCAAATCGAGCGTGTTCAAGCGGGTCATGGAATGTCTCGGGATCACCGTCACCCCGCACATGCCGGCAGGGTCGGACGGACGCCGCACTACCGCGCGCGCCAAAGGCAAGGTCGAGCGACCGTTCCGCACCGTCAAGGAAGCGCACGAGACGCTGTACCACTTCCACGAACCCACCAGTGAGGAAGAGGCCAATCGCTGGCTGGCCCGCTACATCGCCACCTACAACGGTGGCGATCATCGTCGCGAGCCGCATTCCCGGATCGACGACTGGCTCGGGCATCTGCCCGACGGCGGCATTCGCGCCATGTGCGGTTGGGAGCGCTATTGTGCATTCGCCCGCGAGCCCGAACGCCGCAAGGTCGGGCTCGACTGCCGCCTGACCGTCGCTGGCGTTACCTATGAGGTCACGTCCGAGGTGGCCGGCGAAACGGTCGTCGTCTGGTGGGGGCTGTTCGACCAGGAGCTATGGGTTGAATATGGCGACGAGCGGTACGGACCGTTCGATCCGGTCGGAGGGCCGGTGCCGCTGCATCGCTACCGCAAACATCGCAAGAGCCGGCGTGAGATTCGCGCGGATCGGGTTGATGCGCTGGCAACGAAAATCGGGATTCCCCGCTCGGTCCTGACGGGCGAGAATGACATCGTGGTGATCGGTCGCAAGCCTGCCGATGGGATCGCGCCTGTGCCGGCCCGGCCATTTGCCGATCCCGACCCGTTCGGCGAACTCACCTTCGCCACGCCGCTCAAGGCACGCTTCGCCATATCCGAGGAGTTGCGCCTGCCCCTGGGCGGGCTTTGCGAGGAGGACCGCGCCTTCATCGACGCGCTGCTCGCGCGCACGCTCTCCAGGCCCGAGGTGATGGAAGAAATCCGCAGGCGATTCCCGCCCGGCCATAGACGGAGCGGCTGATGCAGACCGAGGTAATGCGCTATTACGGACTGGCCCGGCCTCCGGTCGATCTCGGCTTCTTCGAGACCGAGCATCATGCCCAGCTCACCCATGATCTGAAGACTGCGATTAATGGCGGACGCCTAGTTGCGCTCACCGCCACCATCGGCTCGGGCAAGACCGTGCTGACGCGGCGACTGCGCGAAGAGCTGGAGCGCGAGGGGCGCGTGATCGTGTCGCGCGCGCTCAGCCTGGAGAAGGCCAAGATATCGGTACCGCTGTTGGTCGCGGCCCTGTTCTACGACCTCTCGTCGGAGAAGACCGTCTCGATCCCCAGCCAGTCGGAACGGCGCGAACGCGATTTGCAGGAGCTGTTCCGCAAGGCCAAGCGGCCGGTCGCACTGTTCGTCGACGACGCGCACGACCTCCATCCCAAAACGCTGACCGCGCTCAAGCGCCTCGTCGAGCTTGTCACCGAGGGCGGCGGTCAACTTGCCGTGATCCTCGTCGGCCATCCAAAGCTGCGCAACGACCTCAAGCGCCCTCTTATGGAGGAAATCGGCGATCGGACGACGGTGTTCGAGTTTGGCGGTCTGCGCGACCGTCAGCGCGATTACATCGACTGGGCGCTGCGCACTGCGCTGTCGCCGGGGATTGAGCCCGATGCCGTGCTGACCGAGGATGCCGCGATCCTGCTCGCCGCCAAGCTCAAGACCCCGCTCCAGATCGGCCGTCATCTTGTGCGGGCGTTCGAGGCAGGGTTCGAGGCCAGCGTGAAACCGATCGACGCCGCGACCGTCGAGGGTGTGCTTTCACGCCAGATCGACGACCTCGAACCTCAGCTTACCCGCCACGGCTACGACACGAAGAGCCTGGCGGACCAGTTCTACGCCAAGCCGGCGGAAATCCGCCAATTGCTCCGGGGCGGACTCGACCCGGCTCGTGCGCGCGAACTGACCGACGATATGCGAGCAGCAGGATTGCCGCTTTGACCGCCGTGTCCGCGATCCTGCGCCCATCGCCGAACATCTCACGTCCGTCGCACCGAATGTGATTTGCGTCTCAACGAAACTGCGTCTGCCGCGCCCTTCCGTCTCACGCAATGTGAGCCGGAAACCGTCCTTTATTGCAGTTCCGGCCGCGCATCATTGCAAGCCACTACA
>JAQULN010000295.1 GCA_028718575.1 Candidatus Krumholzibacteriia bacterium
TGGCCGTCTTCAGCTCCCGATTCGAGATGCCGGCCCGCGTGGAGGGGCGGGTCATGCAGCTCGACGCCGAAGCCCCCGATTTCCCGCAGCAATTGGCGGCGATTCTCGGGGAAACACCGAGCCGGGAAGCAGAGCAACGATTCCGCGGTTGGATTCGCGAGGCGCGGGATTCCGGGATCCCGCTGCACAAACCCACGCTCGTGGCCGACGACTTCCTGCCCCGCAAGAGATGGGATGTCATGGCTCTGGTCGGGTTCATGCTCGACGACCCGTACACGGGTTCGCCGGGCGTCGAAGCGATCGACACCGACACTTATCGCGTCACGGTACGCCTGTCGACCCCGCACGGGGCCAAGCAGGTGAGGTTGAGCCTGCGGTTCATGGAAGATGCGAAAGTGCGGCCGCTGGTTTGCAATCCGCTTCTGGTGCGCTTCTTCCGCGGCGAGGACTATCGCCAGCGAGCGGTCAAGATTTCCGACTCGGGTCGCCTGCGCAACGAATTGCAGACCCTGTGTTCCGAGGCGCTCGAGCACTTCGGCGAGTCGGGTATCCGGGTCCACTTCGACCGCATCAGCGACGACGTGATCTTCCCGGAGAACCAGGTCGTGCTGCGCGAGGTTCTGGCCTGGTACAAGCAGAACCATCCGCTGTGGTTCTCCTGGTTGGAACTGGTGTAGACACGCCTCGACCCCCGGATGGCCTCGGCCTGGCGGGCCTGCCCCGTGGCGGGGCCGAGGTGCGCCGGCGTCAGGGCCGTCGTGGTCGCACCCGCTGAGCCGCCTATTCGCCGTAGACCAGAGCGGCGATGGCCTCCAGGCCGGCCACGTCGACGGCCGAAAACGCGGCGGGACGTTCGCTGTCGACGTCCAAGACAGCCAGCATGAGGCCGCTTCGATCCCGCACCGGCACGACGACCTCGCTGCGCGATCGGCTGTCGCAGGCGACGTGGCCCGGAAACTCGTGTACGTCCGGCACCAGGACCGGTTCGCCGCGCTGAACGGCGGCCCAGCAGACCCCGTCCGGTCCGGGCAGGACCGCGCACGCCAGGGGACCTTGATAGGGTCCGACCACCAGCTTGCCGTCCAGCAGGCGGTAGAAGCCCGTCCAGAAGAAATGCGGCTGCTTATGGTGCAGTAAGGCCGCGACCGTGGCCATGCGTGCGATCGGGTCGCGCTGTTTCTGGCATACCACGGCAAGTTGCTCGCGGATGCGGTCGTAGCGGGCGGCTAGCGTTCGCGCGGCGGCGGCCATTTCCTTCTCCCGGTCAAGGTTCGTTTGACAAGATATACCCGCAACGCCGATCATACGAGCGCCGAACCCCGCTGTTCGTCCGCAACGCCCGCGCCGGCTCGGCCGGTTGACAATACTGGCGAACCGATCTGGAGGAATCATGGACGCACTTGATGCCATCCTCTCTCGCCGCAGTATCCGGACCTACCTCGACCAGCCGGTCAGCGACGAACACATCGAACTGTTGTTGCGCGCCGGCATGGCCGCGCCGTCGGCCGGCAATCAGCAGGTCTGGGAATTCGTGGTAATCGACGACCGGGCGCTGCTCGAGGCGATTCCGTCGGCGCATCCGTATGCGCAAATGTGCGCGAAAGCGCCGCTTTGTATCGCCGTCTGCGCCGACCCCTCGCGGGAGAAGTACGCGGGATTCTGGGTCCAGGATTGCTCGGCGGCGACCCAGAACATCCTGCTGGCTGCGCACGCGCTGGGGTTGGGCGCTGTGTGGCTCGGCATCGCTCCCGGCGGAGACCGGGCCCAGCAGGTCGCCGATTTGCTCAAACTGCCGGACGGGATCGAACCTTTGGCGCTGATTGCCGTCGGGTACCCGGACGAAGCCCTCGATCCGGACGATCGCTACGATCCCGACAAGACCCACCACAATCAGTGGTGAAACCGGCGGTGGTTCGGTGTTCATGGCTGCGCCGGCTTGTCGCCCATGATCCAGATTAATGACAACACGTAATCATAAACGTAGTTTTGGGAAATAATTTCCTTTTCCTTTCATTTTTTATGTTATAATCATGGCATCCTGCAGTGACTGCAGCCAAAGGATGCCCATGTTGCACGATCGGTCCTGCCAGATACTGCACATTGCCTTGTTCATGGCCGTGGTTTCTCAACCGGCGGCGGCCGAGTGGCGCTCGCTTACCGGCGGCGCCGCGGGTAGCCCGCCTGTCATCGAAGTCCGATCGATCGACGTCGACGCGACCGAGATCGCCGTCACCATTCCCGGATTCGCCATCCACCGGGTCACGCACGATGGCGCGACGTTCAGCCGCGTGCAGGTGCCCGGCGCGGTCCCGCTGCTCAGCGCGGGCGATCCGGAGTTGCCGCTGCTTGCCCGGGCGGTACGCCTGCCTGCCGGTGGCCGTCCGCGACTGGTTATCGTCGACGAGGTCTGGCAGGCGGTGGCTGCGCCGCCGCCGCTGCCGTCACGCGGCCCGGCTTCGCGCAGCGGCGCCGGCGACGAGGCGCTGCCGGTCCTGGCGGCCGCCTACCGATCCGGCGGCGTCTGGCCGCAGCGATCGGCGGAACTGGGCGATCCGTTTCTGGTGCGCGACCGCCGGGGTGTCGCGGTGCGGATCTATCCGGTGCGGTGGCGCGCCGACCGCGGCGAGCTGGAAGCTCTGGTGCGCCTGACCGCGCGGGTCGAGATCGAAGCTCCCGGAAGCGATCAGACGCCGGCTGTGGTGGTGGCGGCCGCTGAGCGGACCTTTGCACCGGTGTACCGTGCGATCTTCGGCGAGTCGGCTGCGGTTGCGAAGGCTGCCATCGATGGGGACGCGCCGGCACCCGGAACCGACGCGGCGGAACGCCTGCTGATCGTCACGGCGCCCGACTTGCGGCCGGCGGTTGCCGAACTCGCCGCGTGGAAGCGCGAGTGCGGTTTTACGGTCGAGGTCGTGGACGCGGCGGAACTGGGCAGCACGGCTGCGGGGATTCACGCCGCCGTCCACGAGCGTTTCTACCAGACAGCCGGTCTGGCCCATCTACTGCTCGCCGGCGCTGTCGAGTTGGTGCCCACCAACTACGGAGATTACGAGAACGCGGCGGCGGACGGGCTCTACGGACTGGTGGCCGGCGACGACCTCTTCGCCGACGTGCTCGTCTCGCGACTGCCTGCCCGCAACCAGAGCGAGCTGCGGCTGATGATCGAGCGCAGCGTCGCCTACGAACGCGATCCGCAGGTCGCGGCGAGTTGGTATAGCCAAGCGGCCGGCATCGCCGGCGATCAAGGCTATCCGGCCGACTATCAGCGCGCCGACTGGTTGCGGAGCGCCATGTTGGGCGGCGACTACACGGCCGTCGCGCGCATCTACCAGGGTTTTGGCGGCAGCCGCGCCCAGATCGCCGAGGCGATCGCGGACGGGGTGAGCCTCGTCAACTACGTCGGGCACGGCGCGAGCACCGGCTGGCTGAGCGTTCCGTTCGACCGGGCGGACGTGCATGCGCTTGCCAACACGGCCGCCTGGCCCTGGATCATCGACGTGTCCTGCAGCACGGGCGATTTTACGCAGCCGGAGTGCTTCGCCGAGGCCTGGCTGCGCGCGAGCCACCAGGGGCGTCCCGCTGGCGCGGTTGCCATGATCGCCGCCTCGACGGCGACCTCGTGGGTGCCGCCGTGTGTGATGCAGGCTGCGATCGTCGACCATCTCGTCGGCGCCGGCCAGACACAAGTGGGCGCTCTGTTTGCGGCGGGCGTGGCGGCGGCGCTGGTCCAGTACGACGGTACGCCGGAAGGCCGCAAGCTCATGCAGCAATTCAATCTGTTCGGCGACGGCTCGCTGCACGTACGGTCCCGCCGGCCGGATCCGCTCATGGTGGCGCATGCGTCGCGGCTGGACCCGGGGGCGACCGTACTCGACGTCACGGCACCGGCGGGGTCCCGCGTCGTGGTCGCGACGGCCGACGAGTTGCTGGCCCGCGCCGACCTAGCCGGCGAAGGTCCTCGATCGCTGGCCCTGGCGCGCCCGCTGCGCGAGAGCGAATCGGTGCGTCTGACCGTGACCGCGCCCAACGCCCAGCCCTACCGAGTTGCGTTCGCCGTCGGCGGCGACCAGGAACCGGCGACCGAACCGCTGCCTACGGCGACCGCCGTTCTCGGCAACTGGCCCAACCCCTGCAACCCGCAGACCACGCTGGGACTGGTATTGCCCGCCGGCGGTGCCGTGCGCCTCACTCTTTACGACGTCCGCGGTCGTCTGGTGCGCGTCCTGGTCGACGGAACGTTGCCTGCCGGCAGCCACCACGTCGTCTGGGACGGCCGGGATCAGAGCGGTCAGCCGGTCGGGGCCGGCGTCTACCTGGCGCGTCTGGTGACAGCGCAGGGCGAGCAGCGGCACAAACTGACGGTGGCCAGGTAGCCCGCTCGCCGGCCTCTCGTCGATCCCGCTGCGTCATCGTTCGCACCGGCGGGGTCGGCTTGCATCCGCGCCGCTTTCCTGTAGGCTTGGC
>JAQULN010000296.1 GCA_028718575.1 Candidatus Krumholzibacteriia bacterium
CCAGGCGGTAACCCAGCGACGTGACGATGTTGCGTTCGCCGTCCAGCTTGAAGCTGCCGTCGCGGGTGTAGCCCAGATCGCCGTCGGGCAGCCGCAACTGGAAGAAGCCGTCGCCCTCGATCATCAGATCCAGCGGGTTGCTGGTCGAGACCACCGTGCCCAGGCGAAAGTCCTTGCTGGTCGAGACCATCTTGACTCCGTGGCCGACCTCGACGCGAGACGGTCCGACCAGGCCGTCGGCGCGCAGCTGTCCCCCTGGAACGACCGACTCGTACAGCAGGTCCTGAAACTGCATGGTGCTCTTCTTGAAGCCGGTTGTGTTCACGTTGGCGAGGTTGTTGGAGATAGTGTCGATCTGCAGCTGCATGGCCTTCATACCGGAAGCTGCAGTCCCCATGGCTCGCATCATCGGTCATCACCCCCTGCCGCCGCGGCGGCCGCTACGCATTGCGTCCCAGCGTGTTGACGCTCTGCCCCAGCATCTCATCGTTGGCTTGCAGGACCTTGGTGCCGATTTCGAACGCGCGCTGCGCGGCGATCATGTCCACCAGCGTGCGAACCGGGTCGACGTTGCTGCTTTCGAGATGCCCCTGCAAAACCGCGGTCTGGGCGTCTGCTGCCTCGTTCGGCGGCATGTCCGGCGGTGCCGCCAGCAAACCGCCGCCGCGATGCAGCAAACGTTCTGGCGTTGGGAAGTCCACCACACGCAGCCGCCCACGATTCGTGCCACCGGCCATGACATCGCCAGCCGCGTCGATCGTCACCTCGCCGCCGCCGATCTGGATCGCCCCGCCCGCCCCCTGCACCGGCATGCCGCCGGCATTGACCAGCCGGCCGGCGGCATCGACGTTGAACCCGCCGTCGCGTGTGAAGTACTCGTTGCCGTCTTCATCGCGGACGACGAAGAATCCGCGGCCTGACAGCGCCACGTCCAGATTGCGCCCGGTTGCCGCCACGCTGCCAGGGCGCATGTCTACCGCTTGCGACATCACCAGCTGCCGTTCGGCAACCCAGCCCGTCTCGGCGCCACGCAGCGGCAGCGCCTGCGCGACGCGCGTCGCCGGCGGCGCGGCAGGTTCCTGCGGTTCGGCGCGGTCGACACCGGGAGCTTCCTGCTCGGTGATCCTCGTCAAGATCTGGCGGAACCCGCTGGTCGCCACGTTCGCCAGGTTGTTGGCCAGGTTGTCGATCCTGGTCTGTTCCCGATGCAGCGAGTGCCGGGCCGTCTGCAGGGATCGCAGCACACCGGACCTCCTTGGGGGTTCGCAAGCGGATATTGTTCGCGTGGGTTCAGGCGCAAGCTTCGTGCCCCCGGCGGTCGCGCCGCGTGGGAGCATCAACCGCGCAACGCCCGCCGGCAGGCCAGGCAACCGCTTGGATCGCCTGCGTTTGGCCTGATGACGGCGGCTGCCGGCGCGTCGCGCCGCCCCGCGCGATGCGTGCGCCTTCGCTCGCTCTGTCCAGGTGATGGGCACCGGTGGGTGAATATCTGGCGGCCGTGATCGAGCCGGCTCAACCGCCGGCCCGCGGCAGGCGCAATCGGTAGCACGGACCCGCAGGCGCCGATTCGCAAAGGTCGCACCGACCGCCTGCGATCGCCGCCAAAGCCGTTGTGACCAGCAGATCCAGGGAGTCTTCCGCGACCGGGCAGTCGACCGCGCCGACGATGGTCACGCCGTCAGTCTCCGCCGTACAGATCACCTCGCCGCCGAGCGGTCCACCGCAGCCGAGGATCAGGCTCACGAAATGGGTCAGCATTCGCCGACAGATTTCGGGATCGACGGCAACCGCCAGATCCGGCTCCGTGACAGTGAGCCTCAGGTCCTGCCCGCGCGCGCGCGCGCCTTGCCGCGCGTCCGCCAGGACCGTCGCCAGGCATGCCGCCAGGTCCTGGCGCTGCGGCTGCACCGTTAATGTTCCGGTCTGCAGGCCAGCGAGCAAGAGCATGCCGCGCACGCGATGGGTTAGTTCCGTTACCTGGTCCAGGATCCCGGCAAGGAACTCGCGCTGTCGCTCGTTGAGCGAGCCGGGCTGACCCGTGGCCAACAAACCGGCGTAACTCTGGATCACCGCCAGCGGCGAACAGAGATCGTGCGCGAGGCGAGGCTGCAATGCCGCGAAGCGGTCGGCGAATTGCCGACCCGCAGCCAACGTTTGTCCGCCGCTCGCCGGCTCGGTCGCGCGATCGCGATCCGCGGCGCGACCACGTCGAGGCGCAGAGGAGGAATCGTCGCGCCTCATGCCCCGATCCTTCCACTCGCTCAATCGGCGCTCGGCCGCCCAGGTCCAAGTGACACGGGATGCTGTTTCCGCCTCGCTGCCGCTGTCATCGCCGGCGGCGGCGGTCGCCGAACGGTCAACCGCCCTGCAAGCGCAAGTCGATGTGTTCTTGCAAAATAGACTGATCGTCCGGCTCGATCCACGTAAAAAAAACCGCCACTTCGTACTCGCTGCCGCGCGGCAGCTCGGCCTCGGGTTGGATTCGCACGACCAACCCCTGGCAGCGAACCAGCGCCGGCTGCGCGGGTCCGCCGGCATCGCCGGGAACCGTGACCTCCAAGGCCAGATCCAGCTTGGTCATCGGCTCGATGAAAACAGGCGAACGAAAATACACGCCCGAAGCGGAGATATTGATGGTTTCCAGGGCCGTCGCCTGATCTCCGGCGGTGCTGTCGCGATCCAGGTACAGTTGCAGAGGCAGATGGGCCGTCACCCGCTGCGATCGCCGCCGTTCAGCCTGGTCGACCATGGCCTCGCTCCTTCGACATTCCGCCGCCGGCGCGGACCGGAGCTATGCGGCACCGGTCCCCGTCGAACTACTTCTTCTTGTGCCGGTTCTTGCGCAGCCGCTTCTTGCGCTTGTGCGTGGCGATCTTCTTGCGCTTACGTTTGCGTCCATTCGGCATGGGATCGTGTCCTCTTCTGCAGTGTTCGAGTGCGACGTCGCCGGCCATACGCCGGACGGCTCAGTCCGCTTTTGCGGCATCGGGTGGCCGCTTGCGTTTCATCGAACCCCAATCTAGTCGCTGGTCGGCGCCAGCACAATGTGTCAATCGACCTCGCCGCCGTTCAGCCGCGCCTTCAGTTCGTTGGACGCCTTGAAGTACGGGACGCGCTTGGCCGGGACATCGACCGCGTCGCCGGTGCGCGGGTTGCGGGCCAGACGTGAACGCCGCTGCTTGACCTTGAAGCTGCCGAATCCGCGCAACTCCACCTTGTCCCGGCTGACCAGGGCGCGGCCGATGTTGTCCAGGATCAAGTTGACGATGATCCCGGTGTCTTTCTTACTGATGCCGGTCTCCGCGGCAATCAGCTCAACCAGTTCTGCCTTGGTCATAGCTCGACTCCAGAGGTGCGGGTATAACGAGCGCAACCGTGTCCTGTGGGGCCCAATACGGCCGGCGGCGCCAAGTCGGTCAATCCAAGGAATTTGCGACGGATTAGCCCCGGCTGGCGCTCTTTTCACCAACCTAACACACGAGGTCATA
This sequence comes from Candidatus Krumholzibacteriia bacterium, assembly GCA_028718575.1. Classification (GTDB taxonomy): domain Bacteria; phylum Krumholzibacteriota; class Krumholzibacteriia; order LZORAL124-64-63; family LZORAL124-64-63; genus Glo-17. The sequence continues at coordinate 3,489 of JAQULN010000296.1, forward strand.
ATTGTCAAATTCAATGAATACAGTAGTTTGCATAAATAAATGTTTCCCGCGAACCGTCGTGTGAATCACTCTGGTAACGCCCGCAGGTCTTCGTTGCAGACGGCCGGAGATTCAAGCGCAAACGGCCCAGGAAACATTTGCTTCTTGCCGATCAAGATCCAGGCCTGCACCGGCCCAGACGCTGGCCGCCTGGCGCCTGGTCTTTTAAGTTGTTCATTAACAGTTTGTTATGTTTTCGCTCGTCAACGCGGTCGAGCCCGGATTACGCGTCTCGACATAGCCGCGTGCGGCGCGATGCGGGCACAATACAACCGTCGGTCTGGCCGCGGCCAGCAAGATGCCGTGCCTTCATCCGGCCAGGGCGCGGAAGATCGCCGCGTGGCCCGGGTCGAGCCGGCAGCCGCGCCGAGCCAAGACCGTTGCCGCCGTGGCGAGGGCGCGTTCGGGATCCTGCCGCACGGGCGGGGGCGCCGCGGCATCCGCGCCGCCGTTGCCCCAGGTGAAGCACGGCAAGAACTTGGCGGGAAAGCCCGCACCGAAGACGTTGGCGGCGAACCCTACGCTCGTGCCGGTATTGAACAGCGTCCCGATCGCGGTTTTGCCGTGCTCGCCCATCAACAAGCCGAGGAATCGCCGCCCGGAATCCTGCGGCCCATCGCCGAGATCGACCCGGATCGACCCATAGTTGTTTTTCAGGTCGCTACAGGTGGTCATCGCGCCCAGATTGCACCAGCTTCCCAGGTAGGCGTGGCCGATGAAACCGTCGTGCTGTTTGTTGGTGAAATCCAGGAAGGTGCTCTCGGCGATTTCCCCGGCCACCCGATTGACCGCTCCGAGCGAAGTCTCGCCGTAGATACTGGCACCGGCCTTGATCAAGCTGCCGCTACCGACGTACAACGGTCCTTCCAGGTAACAGTGGGGCATCACGCGAACGTCGCGACCCAGAATGACC
>JAQULN010000297.1 GCA_028718575.1 Candidatus Krumholzibacteriia bacterium
CGCCTACGGTTCGGACGTCGACCAGGTGGCGGCATTGCTAGAGCGCGTGGCGCTCGCACACCCGGCGGTCTGCCGCGACCCCGAGCCGCGCGTACGCATGCGCGGATTCGGCGACTCGAGCCTCGACTTCGAGCTGCTCTGTTGGATCGACCACCCCTCGCAGCGCGGCCTCGTGGCGCACGACCTCTACATGACGATCTACAAGGAGCTCGGCCGCGCCGGCGTTACGATCCCGTTCCCGCAGCGGGAGGTGTGGTTGCGGCGGGAGGCCGCGGGCTCGGATGGCGCGGAAGCTGACGGCGCCTGATCAGCGTTTGCTCTCACTCGACCGCCAGAACCTCGATCGCGAACAGCCACGGCCAGTCCTTGCCCGTGACGAATACCCGGCCGCCGGCCGGGTCCCAGGCGATGCCGTTGAGGACATCGGCGGCCTGCGCTTCGGCCGGTGTGAGCAGACCGCTCAGGTCGATCCAGCCCACGACCTGACCGCTCGCCGGATCGATGCGGACGATGTCGTCGGTGTACCACACGTTCGCCCAGACCTCGCCGTCCACCCATTCGAGCTCGTTCAACCAGCGGACGTCGCCGAGGCTGTCGGCCACCGGCACGTGTCCCAGCACCGCGAAGCTGTGCGGGTCGCGAAAGGCGAGCGTCGCGCTGCCGTCGCTCATCACGAAGCGCGCGCCGTCGGTCGTCAATCCCCAGCCCTGACCCGTATAGCTGAACGACCCCAGCGGCGCGAAGCCGGCCAATCCCCAGCGGTACGCGACTTGATTCTGCCAGGTGAGCTGGACCAGCGTCGTGTCCCACAGCGCCAACCCCTCGCCGAACACGCTCGGGCCCAGATCGCGGCGTTGCAGGACCTCGCCCGTCGCGAGCGAGACCTGGCGCAGCGACGACTGGCCGAGACGGCCGGTGCTTTCGTACAAGTCGCCATCGTGATAGAGCAGGCCCTGGGTGAACGCCGCCGGATCGTGCGGATAACGCCCCGTCACCTGGTAGGTGTAGACCGGTTCATCGGCGACGCGGATCTCAACGGTGATCGCGGCGTTGCCGCCGTCGGAGGCGATCGAGACGCGCCCATAGTGCTTGCCGGCGGCCAGACCGCTGCGATCGACGAGCACCGCCAGCGTGTCCGCGAGCGCCACGGTCCCGGCGGCGGGCTGCACGGTCAGCCACGCGGCGTTCGTGGTCGCGGTCCAGTGCAAGGGTCCGAAGCCGGTGTTAACTAACGCGAGGTCGGCCGTGGTTCGCGCCAGGTTCAGCCGGAGTGTCAAAGGCAAAGCGCCGAGCTGCGGCGCCGCCTCACGGACCGTCACCACGACCGCGCCAATGGCCGACGCCTGGCCGTCGTCGACCGCCACCCGGAGCGTCTCTTGACCCGCCGCGGCCGGCGCATGCCAGACGGCCGCCGACGAGTCGGCGCCGGCGAGGAAGAGTCCCGCCGCCGCGGTCCACGCGTAGGCGAGATCGTCGCCGTCCGGGTCGCTCGCGGTGACTTGAACCGCGACCGTCGCGCCGGTCGCGGCGGTGTCCGGATCGGCGCTCACCAGGTGGATGACCGGCGCGCGGTTACGCGGCGGATCGTCGCCGTCGGGATCGACGGAGCAGCCGCCCGCGGCCACGACGGCGAGCAGAACGGCGAGCATGCGCATGCGCTGCGGCGACACGACGGCGAGCCCTTCCTGCCGGCGCTCGTGGGACCGGGATCGAGGTCTGGTCACGGCGTTCGTTCTTCCTTGCGCGCACGGTCGAGCGCGCGCGCGAGCCGGCACATCTCTTCGACGGCGAGGATCTCCGCAAGTCTACACCAAACGTATACCTGCGGCGAGTGGCGAACGGACGCCGCCCGCACGGCCTCAGTGGAAATCCCGCGCGGCGGTCCGCGCCGGCGTACGGGTCAGCTCCGGCGCCCACAGCTCGTCCACGATCAGGTGCACCACCGAGTCCTCGCTCTGGATCCTGCCGCTGACGCCCAGGAACGAGCGGGTGCGCACCAGCAGGCGGAAGCGCTCGTAGACCTGCGCCCAGAGCACCAGGTTCACGAACCCGGTCTCGTCCTCGAGGGTCATGAACGTCACATCCTTGGCCGTCGCGGGCCGCTGGCGGCAGATCACCACGCCGGCGTAACGCGCGCGGCTGCCGTCGGGCAGGCGGGCCACTTCCGCGGCGGTGGGCAATCCGCGGGCGCGCAGCTCGTCGCGCAGCGGCAGCAACAGGTGGCCACGCGGCGAGTGGTCGGTGCGCTGCCAGTCCCAGGTGATCGTCTCGTGCGGCGACAGCGCCACGAGCGGCGGCGCCGGGGCTGGATCCTCCAGCGGCAACAACAGTTGCTCGGGTCGGTCGCGCCCGGCCAGTGCGCGCACCCGCCACAGGGCCTGGCGGCGTTCGCCCACCAGCGGTTCGAGCGCGCCGGCCTCGGCCAGCACCACGAGCGCATCCTGGGGCAGGCGGGCGCGCCGGGCAAGGTCGGCCAACGAGACAAACCCGCCGGCCGCGCGGGCGACGAGCAGGCGGTCGGCGTCGGCCGGGGCCAGACCCTTGACGTAGCGCAGGCCCATGCGCACCGCGCGCGGCCGTTCGGCAGCGACGGGCGTCGCGGGAGCCATTTCCTCCGGCGTGCAATCCCAGCACGACCGCAGCACGTCGACCGGACGTACTACGAGACCGTGGCGGCTGGCATCCTCGACGATGGTCCCGTGCTGGTAGAAGCCCATGTGCAGGGCGTTCAAGAGCGCGCAGGCGAACTCGGCCGGGTAGTGGCACTTCACCCAGGCAGTGGCGTAAGCGATGAGCGCGAAGCTGGCGGCGTGGCTCTCGGGAAAGCCGTACTCGCCGAAGCCGCGGATCTGGTCGAAGACGCGCTCGGCGAAGGCCGGGTCGATGCCCTTGGCGACCATGCGCGAGACGAGGCGGTCGTGGTGCTGCTCGATGGGGCCGTTGCGCCGCCAGCGGGCCATGTCGCGGCGCAACTGATCGGCCTCGCCGGGCGTGTAGTCGGCCGCCACCATGGCCAGGCGCATGACCTGTTCCTGGAAGAGCGGCACGCCGAGCGTCTTGCGCAGCACCGGTTCGAGCGACGGGTGCGGGTAGACGACGGACTCGCGGCCATGCCGCCGCGCGATGAACGGATGCACCATGCCGCCGGTGATCGGACCCGGCCGGATGATCGCCACCTGGATCACCAGGTCGTAGTAGTTCTCGGGCCGCAGCCGCGGCAGCATGGCCATCTGCGCGCGGCTCTCGACCTGGAACACGCCGACGGTGTCGGCCCGCTGCAGCATGGCGAAGGTGGCCGCATCGCGGCGCGGGATCGCGGGCAAGGTGACGGTCAAGCCGCGGTGCCGTTGCAAGAGGTCGAACGCGCGGTGCAGATGGTTCAAGGCGCCGAGGCCGAGCAGGTCGACCTTGAACAGGCCCAGGGCTTCCACGTCGTACTTGTCCCACTGGATGACCGTGCGGCCGGGCATGGTCGCGTTCTCGATCGGCACCAGGTCGTGCACCGGTTCGTGGCCCAGCAGGAAGCCGCCGGGATGGATGGACAGGTGGCGGGGCACGCCCTGGATCTCGGCCACCAGCCGCACCAGGTGAGCGTGCGCCGGCGCCGCGGGATCGAGTCCCGCCGCGCGCAGCGTTTCCTGGTCGGGGTCCTCGCCGCCGCGGCCCGCGAGACGGGCGAGGCGGTCGAGCTGGACCGCGGGCAGACCCAGCGCCTTGCCGACGTCGCGCAGAGCCGACCGCGGCCGGTAGCGCACCACGTTGGCCACCATGGCGGCGCGATCGCGCCCGTAGCGGCGGTAGACGTATTGGATCACTTCCTCGCGGCGATCGTGCTCGATGTCCAGATCGATGTCCGGCGGCTCGGCCCGCTCGCGCGAGATGAAGCGCTCGAAGAGCAGGTCGACTTCCTGCGGGTTGACCGCGGTGACGCCCAGGCAGAAGCAAACGACCGAGTTGGCGGCCGAGCCGCGGCCCTGGCAGATGATGTCCTGGCGGGCGCAGAAGCGGACGATCTCCCACATCGTCAGGAAGTAGCCGTCGTAGTCGAGTTCGTGGATGAGGTCCAGCTCCTGGCGGATGCGCGCGCGCAGGCCGTCGGGCAGCGGCTCGCCGAAGCGCTCCCGCGCGCCTTGCCACGCGAGGTGCTCGAGCCAGCGGCCGGTGGTCATGCCGCGCGGTAGTTGCTCGGTGGGATAGCGGTAGCGCAGCTCGGCGAGCGAGAACGTGCAGCGCGCGGCGACCTCGCCGGTGCGCGCCAGGGCGTCGGGCAGGTCGGCGAACAGGCGCGCGAGCGAGGCCGGCGAGCGCAGCGCGCGGCGGTCGTTGGCACAAAGCCGGCGGCCGGCCTCGCTCAGCGTGACACCGTGGCGGATGCAGGTCAGCACGTCCTGCAGCGGCCGGCGCGCGCGGTCGTGGTAGAGCACCTCCACGACCGCCACC
>JAQULN010000298.1 GCA_028718575.1 Candidatus Krumholzibacteriia bacterium
CGGGGGCGACCCCAGCAGCCTCGCGTTCTGCCACAAGGTCGGGCTCGACTACGTGAGCTGTTCGCCGTTCAGGGTGCCGATCGCCCGTCTGGCCGCCGCCCAGGCCGCCATCCGGGAGGAACTCGCCGGCTGAGCTGGCAGTAGAAATGAACGCCTGCCGTGGCGGTCGCCGGCCCTGGCCGCGACCGCCGCGTCGGCTCTGGCCCGGTCTTTTCGCGCGGGCCGGTCCTGCCAACCGCGAGGAGTCGCCGTGCACGTCCAGTGGCTGTTACCGCTGTGGGCCTGGCCAGTCATGGCGGCTGTGGCGGCGGCCTGCCTGATCTGGGCGCGGCGGGCCTACCGGGCCAGCCAGCCGCTGCCGCCGGCCGCGGCGCAGCGCGCGCTGGCCGGGCTGCGCACGGCCGCCTGCCTGCTCGTCCTCGTGGCGATCGCCCGGCCGCTCATGATCCAGGTGCGGCAGGTACCGGAGCCGGCGTTGATCGCGGTCGTCGTCGAAGATTCGGGTAGCATGGACTTGCCGGACCAACCCGTGGGACCGAACCGCTGGCTCCGCAGTTGGCAGATCGCCAGTGCGGTCGACTCGCTGGTCAGTCGGCGCGCCCGGGATGCCGAGGTCGTTTTTTTCCGCGGGAACGGCCGGCAACCGCTGGGCGAGACGACACCTGCGGCCGCGCGTCAGGAACCGCCGCGCGCGGTAGGCACCGATCTCTCAACGCTGGTCGCTCAGACGCGCCAGCATCTGATGGGGCGGCCATTGCGCGGCCTGGTGGCCTTCAGCGACGGTCATTCCGACGCGCCACCGCCGCGCGGGACGCATCTCGGCGCGCCGCTGTGGCTGGTCGGCCTCGGGGAGGTCGCCGGTCCCGCCGACCGGTTTCTGGCGGATCTCCGGTTCCCCGACCGCGTGCAGCACGGAGAGCCGTTTGTCGTGGAGATCGCCGTCGGTCAGCTCGAAGCCGGCGATCGCGCGCTCGTCGAACCGGTCACCGTTCGCCTGTTGCACAACGCCGAGGTGGTGGCGGAGGAGACTGCACCGGCGGCCGAGCTGATCCGATTCGAACTCACCTGGACCCCGGACGCACCGGGATTGGCGATCCTCACGGTGGAGGTGAACCCGCTCGACAACGAACGTTTCCTGGCCAACAATCGCGCGACACTCGCCGTTGACGTGCAGAAGGATCGCGCGCGTCTGTTGTTGCTGGCGGCGGTGCCCGGCTGGGACGTGCGTTTCCTGGCCCAGGCCGCCCTGCTCGAGCCGCGGTTGTCGCTGGCGGTCGTGCGTCCGGGGCCGCAGGGTCCAGTCCTTGCGGACAGTCTGCAGACGTGGTCGGCGCCGCTGAACGCAGCCGCGTGGCTGGCAAGGTGCGAAGGCGTGGTGCTGGCGGGACCCCCGGCAGACTTGCTCCCTGACGGAGGAACGGCGCTCGCGGCGGCAGTCCGGCAAGGGCTCGGCCTTTTGGCCATCGCCGCCGATCCCGCTGCCGATGAGCAACCGCGCGCGTGGCCGGCGGCGCTGCAGGCCGTCCTGCCGGTCTCGGTCGGCGTCCAACATTCGGCCGGCGAGTTGCCGGTGCGCATCGCCGCTGGGGCGCCGCGCCACCCGATCTTGTCGGGAATCGCCGGCGGTGCGACCGCCGGAGCGAACCTGGAAGGTTGGCCGCCCTTGCGCCGGGTCCAGGTCGCCAGCTTGCAGTCCGGCGCCGAGTTGCTGCTCGTGGCCGGTCGAGAGCAACCGCTGCTGGTGGTCGCGAAACCGGAGGCGGGGCGCAGCTTGTGGTTCGGCGGGCGGCGGCTGTGGGAACTGGCGTTTTGGCGCTTGCCGGAACGGTCGTTGCCGACCGCGGCGCCCGGAGCGGTGCCGATGTTGCGCCAGATGTTGCTGTGGACGGCGTTGGGAGACCAGGCCGCCGGTATCTCGCTGCTGGGTCAGCGGCTCGTGTTCGAAGAAGGCGAGCCAATACCGCTCGCGGTGCGCTGGTCCGACCTGCGCGGTGATCCGGTGACTGGCCGCCAGTTGGCGGTGGAGGTCGCAACGCCTGAGAACGACCAGGTCCGACGGTGGGTGCTCGAGCCGGATCCGCGGCGGCCGGGCGTTGCCGCCGGGGAACTGCCGCCGTTGCCGCCGGGGCGCTGGCGATTGACGCCGCAAAGCACCGGCCCGCACGTCGAGACCGGCCCCAGCCGCGAGATCGTGGTGACGCCGGGGCAGAGGGAACAGGCGCAGGTGCGCCAGGACTGGCGCGGCCTGCGCCAGATCGCGGCCCGTCTGGGTGGGACGGCGCTGGACGCCGGCCGCACCGATCAGCTCGAACGGTGGTTCGCCGAACTGACGGCTCTCGACCTCGCACCGGCGACGAGCCAGCGGCAGGCGCGCTGGGAACCGGCGGCCGGCTGGCCTTGGCTGCTAGCGGTCGTCGCGCTGCTAGCCGGCGAATGGTTGTTGCGCCGCCGGTACGGCTTGCTGTAGGACGAACGGCGCCGGTCCTTCATCAATGATTCGCGCTGGCTCGCGTCGCATTCGGCTTCTTGCACCCGCCTCCCGGAAAGCGGGCCCTGCCCGTGCTGTCCGTGCAGACTGCTCGCGTTCTACCGGCGCTGGCGGTTTTGGCGTGCGCTCTCTGTCTGTCGAACACGACGGTCTGGACGCAGGTGGCGCCGGGCGCTGTCGTCATCAACGAGATCTGCTACGATCCTCCGGGCGCCGATCTGGGCTGGGAGTTCGTCGAACTGATCAATACGGGCAGCGTCCCGGTCGACCTCGCCGGCTACCGCCTCGAATTCGCCAACGGCGCCGCCGGGCCGGTCTGGAGCGTCCGCTGGACGGGCCAGGCAGGCGATGTCCTCGCGCCCAACGGGTTGTTCCTGATCGCCGACACTGGTTGGACCGGCCCGCCGGCGCAGGCCGAGGTCCGGCTAGGCCTGCAGAACGGTCCCGACGCCATCCGGCTGGTCCGCGCCGACGGCAGCGTGGATCTGGTCGGGTGGGGCGCCCTCGCCTGGCCGGAGCTCTACGAGGGACGCCCGCATCCAGGGGCGGCGGGAGCGTCCCTGGCTCGCCGCCCCGACGGCTACGATACCAATGACAACGCCGCCGATTTTTCGGTTGCCGAGCGGACACCGGGCGCGCGCAACTGGGCCGTCTTCGAGCTGACCAGGCTGGCGGTGCGCTGGGAGCCGCCGTCGCTGCTCGCGCCGAATCGGCCGCTGGCGGCGTGCCTTCGCCTGGCCAACACCGGCCTCGACATCATCGAAGACGCCACGCTCGAGTTGCTGGTCGGCACGTCAAGCGTGACGGCCGCCCTGCCCGTGCTGCCGGCCGGTTGCGATACGGTCGTCACCATGACGCTGGCGCCGGCCGCGAGCGGCACGCTGGCGGCCATGCTGCGTGTGCGCGGCTCCGGCGCGGCCGACACTTGCCGGCTGGATCTCGGCCGGGTCCAGGTCGGGCCAAGCGAGGTCCGGCTCAGTGAAGTGATGGCGGCGCCGGCGGCCGGCGGCGAGTGGTGCGAACTGGTCAATGCCGGAACAGTCCCCCGGAGCCTTGCCGACCTGGCGCTGCGTGACGAGGACGGAGCCTGGCGCGCGCTTCCGGACCAGGAGGTGGCTCCGGGGGATTGCCTTCTGGTGGCGCAGGACGCGGCGGCGTGCTGGAACTGGTTGCAGGAATCGCTGGCCGCGGGCGCGGAGCTGACTTGCGACCCGCGACCGCCGGTGTCGATGGCAAGCTGGCCAACGCTGAACAACACCGCCCCGCCCGGCCGCGATTTCGCCGACCGGCTCTACCTGGGCGACCGCGACGGAACCGTGCTCGATCATGTGACGCTGGGGCTCGGTTCCGGCCGGGTCGCCTCCGGCAGAAGCGTCGAGCGAGCCGCCGACCTAACCTGGCAACCCGCCACGTCCACGCTGGGTTGTACGCCCGGCTGTCTGCCGCCGCCGGCGCCGCAGTTGGCCGCGGGCGAGTTGCACCTGGAGCCCAACCCGTTCTCGGGCCGCCAGGGGGACGGCACCTTGCGCATTCACCTGCAGGTACCGGCCGGCGCCGAGGGTTGGGTCTTGCGCGTGTTCAATCTCTGGGGCCGCGTGGTTCGCGATCTCGGCGGCGACGACCTGGGATCCGGACCGAGACTGGTCTTGTGGGACGCCTGCGACGATGCCGGGCGGAGCCTGGCGCCGGGAGGGTACGTCGCCGTCGTTCATTGGCGGCTGGCCGGCGGCGGTCTGGCGGCTGGCAGTCGGCGGTTGCTCGTAGTTCGGGAGGCGCGGCCATGACGACGGTTCGTCCGGCGGCGGCCCAAGCCTCGGCCGTACTGAGCGCGCTGCTGTGGATGCTGGTCGTGCGGCCGCCTTTTGCGACCGGCGGCGGCGTGCGGGATCTCGACGATGCCTGGCTCGTTTCGC